>CAZZGM010000193.1:0-6369 GCA_964653955.1 uncultured Bifidobacteriaceae bacterium
GCCGTCACCGCCACACCCGACGTTGGTGTGGACGTGGAAGCGGTCACGCGCCACCTGAGTCACGACATTGCCGAACGGTTCTTTGCGCCGCGCGAGATAGCGGATCTCCGCACGCTGCCTTCGGACGACCAACGCCGTGTGTTCTTCGACTACTGGACGCTGAAGGAGGCCTACATCAAGGCACGTGGCATGGGACTGGCCCTGCCGCTCGCGCACTTCGCTTTCTGTCTGCATCCGCCGGCGTTGCCGACCATCCGCTTCGATCCCGAAATTCCCGACGACCCGCGAAGCTGGCAGTTTGCGCAGGCCTGGCCGAGCGCCGAGCACCGGCTGGGCCTGGCCGTCCGCCGCGGCACAGGACCGGACCTCGACATCCGCTACGAGGACGGCCTCAGCGGAGCGTTCGAGTGAAGCTGTGGGCCATTGCCGACCTTCACGTCGGCTACCGGGAAAACCGCGACGCGCTTGGTGCCATTCCCGATCATCCCGACGACTGGCTCATTGTTGCTGGCGATGCCGGTGATTCCCCGGCGCAATTCGATTACGTGCTGCGAACGCTCGTCCCGAAGTTCAGGCAGCTCGTGTGGGTACCCGGCAATCACGACCTCTGGACGCCGCGAAGCGTGGACGCCTCTACCCGTGGTGTGGCGCATTACGAGCGGCTGGTCGCCATGTGCCGTCAGTACGGCGTGCTGACGCCCGAAGACCCGTTCGCGCAGTGGCCCGGTGATGGACCACTGCGGGCCATCGTGCCGCTGTTCCTGCTGTACGACTACTCGTTTGCGCCCGACGGCCTGGACCCGGCGGAAGCCGTGGCCTGGGCGCGCGAGGACGGCCTGCGTTCGGCCGACGAGGAGTTGCTGGCGCCGCATCCCTACCCGACGCGCGAGGCCTGGTGCCATGCCCGCGTCGAGGCCGCGCGCGCGAGGCTGGAGTCGCTCCCGCGCGATGCGCGGCTCGTGCTGGTGAATCACTTTCCGCTCCGCGCCGAGCTGGCGGTGCTGCCGCGTATTCCACGGTTCACCATCTGGTGCGGCACGCGGCTGACCGAAGACTGGCACCAGCGCTTCAACGTCGAAGCCGTCGTCTATGGGCATCTCCACATGCGGAGTTCGCGCACGCTCGACGGTGTCCGCTTCGAAGAAGTGTCGCTCGGCTATCCGCGGCAGTGGGATCGACGCCGCGGCGCCGGCGCCTACCTGCGCCGGATCCTCTGACGGGCCGAGTCCATGACGCGTCGAGTGCCAGCATCGGCGCTCGACGCGTGCTCGTCCGGTCCAGCCGAACGGGCGATCGAGAACGCGACCAAACGGGCGTGGGCCCGTTCAGCTCCGCGCCAATGCCTGCAGCCGGCCGGCCGCCGCGGCCAGCGTCTCCGCCTTCTTCGCAAAGCAGAACCGCAATACGGGTCCGCCCTGGTCCTTGTAGAGGAACGCCGAGACCGGAATGGCCGCCACACCGTGCGTTTTCAGCAGCCACTCCGCCACGGCACGGTCGCCATCGGTGGAGATGGCCGAATAATCCATCAACTGGAAGTAGGTGCCCTCGCAGGCCAGCGGCTTCAGCGGCAGCGACGCGGTGAGTTCCAGGAAGCGATCGCGCTTCGCCTGGTAGAAGCCGGCCAGTGCCGACGCCCCGGGATCGCGGGCGACGAATTCCGCAAACGCCACCTGGCTGGGCGTATGCACGGTGAAGGTGACGAACTGGTGAACGCGCGTCACCTCGCGCAGCAGGGCTTCCGGCGCGACGCAGTAGCCGACCTTCCATCCGGTGGTGTGGTACGTCTTGCCGAACGAGCTGATGGCAATCGTACGGTTCCTCAATTCCGGATACCGCAGTACGCTTTCGTGGCGGCGGCCGTCGAACACGATGTGCTCGTAGACCTCATCGGCCACCACCAGAATGTCGGTGCCATCGACGATGGCCGCCAGTTGCCGCATGTCGTCCGCGGTCCACATGCGGCCACTCGGGTTGTGGGGCGTGTTCACCAGCAGCAGCCGCGTCCGCGGCGTGATGGCGCGGCGCACGGCGTCCCAGTCCACCGTGTAGTCGGGATACGGCAGCGTCACGAATACCGGCACGCCACCGCTCAGGCGGATGACGGGGACATAAGAGTCGTAGCAGGGTTCGAAGAGCACCACCTCGTCGCCTGGCTGCACCAGCGCGGTGAGGGTGGCGTACAGCCCGGCCGTGGCACCGCTCGTCACCAGTACCTCGGTCTGCGGGTCCACGGCCGCGCCGTAACAGTGCTGCACCTTGGCGGCAATGGCTTCACGCAGCGCCAGCACGCCGGGCATCGGCGCGTACTGGTTATGGCCGGCTTCCATGGCGCGCGTCACCGCGGCCACGAGCGCCGGCTCACAGTCGAAGTCGGGAAACCCCTGCGACAGATTGATGGCCCCGTGCTCGTTGGCGAGACGGGTCATGACGGCAAAAATGCTGGTCCCGATATCGGGCAGCTTGGACGGAGCGGAGACGGCGGTGGACATGCGTCCCTGATTGTGACGGAGGAGCGGCGCGCCGACAAGGCGCGTAGAATCGGCCGATGCCTCTCCTGCTGTCCCTTGCTCTGATTGCGCTGGCCGCTCAACCGGCCGGGAACCCGGGCGGCTACGCCCGCCCGGACCTGCTCGTCGACACCGACTGGCTGGCGGCACACACCGCCGATGCCAACCTCCGGATCGTCGATCTGCGTCCGCGCGGATACGGCGACGGGCACATTCCCAACGCCGTCTGGCTCGACAACAACTGGATCCGCAACGCGTCAGCGCCACCGGATTTCCTGCCCACACCCGCCGAATTCGAAGCGCTGATGAGCCGGCTGGGTATCGGCCCCGGCACCCGCGTCGTCGCGTACGACGAGCGGGCCGGCATCTACGCCGCGCGGCTGTGGTGGATTCTCAATTACTACGGCCACGGCAACGTCGCGCTGCTGAACGGCGGCTGGCGCAAGTGGACGCTGGAACAGCGGCCCACCAGCACGGCCGTGCCCACGCCGAAGGCGTCGACTCCCTTCCGCGTGGCCGCGCGGCGTACTGGTCATGCCACGGCGAAGGACGTACTCGATGCCATCAACAAACCTGGCGTCAAAATCGTGGACGCCCGTACACAGGCGGAGATCGACGGCAAGGACTTCCGCGGCATCAAACGCGCCGGCTTCATCGAATCGTCCGTGCCCGTCTACTGGGAAGACACCTTCGACGCCAACACCCACGCGTTCAAACCGGCGGCCGACATTGCGGCGCTCTATCGCAGCCGCGGCATCCAGCCAGCCGACGAGGTCATCGTCTACTGCCAGGTCGGCATGCGCGCCGCGCACGACCTGTTCACCCTGGCGCTCATCGGCCACGACCTCGGCAGGCTGCGCAACTACTACGGCTCGTGGGAGGAATGGGGGAACCGCGACGACCTGCCCATCAGGACGAAGCCGCAGCCGTAGCGTCCGGCTCACTCGTCCAAACTCCTCTATAATGCGCGCCGGAGGCCCCAATGACCCGCCGTTCCCTGCTGGCTCTCGTCGCTGCCGTTGCCGTTTCGTCGCTGTCGATTCAAGCGGGTTCCGCCCCGCATCGTGCACGCACCGGGATGGTGGTGTCGCAAAGCGACATTGCCTCGCAGGTGGGCTGGCAGGTCATCAGGGACGGCGGCAACGCCGTGGATGCCGCCGTGGCCACGGCCTTCGCGCTGGCCGTCACGCATCCCACCGCCGGCAATATTGGCGGCGGCGGCTTCCTCGTCTATCGCGCGGCCAACGGTGACGCCACCACCTTCGACTTCCGGGAAACCGCGCCCGCCGCGGCCCATCCCGAAATGTGGCTGAAGGACGGCAAATACGACTTCGACGTCCATCACAACAGCCACCGGTCGGTGGGCGTGCCGGGCACCGTGGCCGGGTTGCACATGGCATGGAAGGCCCACGGCTCGAAGCCGTGGGCGGATCTCGTAGCCCCGTCCGTGCGCCTCGCGCGCGACGGCTTCGAGGTCACCCACGGCCTGGCCCGGTCACTGGCCGGACAGCTGGAACAGTTCAAGAAGTACCCCGCGTCGCTGGCGCAGTTCTCGAAGAACGGCACGCCCTACGAAGCGGGCGACACGCTGAAGCAGCCGGATCTCGCGCGCACGCTCGAGCGCATTGCCGGCCAGGGGCCCGCGGGCTTTTACGAAGGCGAAACGGCCGCGCTCATCGAAAAAGACATGCAGGCCAACGACGGGCTCATCACCCGCGACGACCTGAAGAACTACCAGGCCAAACAGCGTGAGCCGATCCGGAGCACCTACCGCGGCTACGACATCATCGGCATGCCACCGCCCAGTTCCGGCGGGATCGCCATCGCGCAGATGCTGAACGTACTCGAGGACTTCGACCTGAAGGCCAACGGCTACGGCTCGGCAAAAAACCTGCACCTGGTCGCCGAGTCGATGCGCCGCGCGTTTGCGGACCGCGCCCAGTACCTGGGCGATCCCGACTTCGTCAGCGACATGCCGGTCGCACGTCTCATCTCGAAGGAACATGCCGCATCGCTGCGGAAGACGATCAACCAGGCCCGTGCTTCTACCTCATCGCCAACGACGTTCACGTGGCCGACCGAGTCGCAGGAAACCACACACTTCTCGGTCGTCGACGCGCAGCGTAATGCCGTGTCGCTCACCTACACGCTCGAGTACGGCTACGGCTCGCGGATCGTGGTGCCTGGCGCCGGCTTCCTTCTGAACAACGAAATGGGCGACTTCAACGCCGGCCCCGGCCTCACCAACGAGCAGGGACTCATTGGCACGGATCCCAACCTGGCGCGGCCCGGCAAGCGCATGCTGTCGAGCATGTCGCCGACGATCGTGGCCAGGGATGGCCGGTTGTTCATGGTCACCGGTTCACCGGGGGGCCGCACCATCATCAACACGGTGCTGCTCACCATCCTCAACGCGGTGGATTTCGGCATGAACGCGCAGGAGGCGGTGGACGCCGGCCGCATGCATCATCAGTGGCTGCCGGACCGCCTGTCGATGGAGCGCAACATCTTCTCGGCCGACGTCATCGAAGCGCTGCGGGCCATGGGCCACACGGTGGCCGAAGGCGGCAATCAGGGCGTGGCGGAAGTGATTGTGTTCAACGAGAAGGAAAACATGCTCGAGGGCGGCGTGGACCGCCGGGCACCGGACGGCGGCGCGGCCGGCAAGTAGCGGCTCGCCGGTGCCGAGCACCGGCGCGGAGCACGGGTCACGTTCGCCGATTGACGTACTCGAAACCGAACCGGCCCTTCACGCACAGGTTGCCTCGCGTCACGCCGCTGTCGAGAGGCGAGGTCACCTTCACGATCCGCTCGTCCTGCACGTGCACGGTGAGCGTGCATCCCACGCCGCAGTAAGGACAGGTGGTGTCCGTGACCGTCTGGGTCTCCGGGCGCCACTCGCCCGCCTCTCGCAGGTTGTATTCGTGCGAGGCCATCAGCGCCCCGGTCGGACACACCGCAATGCAGTTGCCGCAGTAGACACACGCCGACTCGGGCAGCGTCACGTCGAACTCGGTAGAGATGTGCGCACCGGCACCACGTCCCGCCACGGCAATGGCAAAGGTGTGCTGCGCGTCGGTGCCGCACGCCTCCACGCACTTGTAGCAGAGGATGCACTTCGAGTAGTCCCGCATGTAGAGGTCGTTGTCGACCTTCGGTGCGGGAGGTGGCGGCGCAGCCACCTGCGCTCCTCCACCGGCGGCGCGCGAAAACCGTTGCGGGTCCGCGCCGTACTCCCGCAGCAGCGGTTCGACGGCCGGCGCCGTCGACAGATCCACGGACGATGCGAGGAGTTCGAGAACGAGTTTGCGTGACAGGTCGACGCGCGGCGAGCGGGTGCGAACGCGCATCCCCGATTCGACGCGGCGGGAACAGGCCGGCGCCAGGACTCGTGCGCCTTCGACTTCGACCACGCAAATGCGGCAGGCGTTGACCGGCGTGAGCGTCTCCAGGTAGCACAGTGTGGGAACGTCCGCGCCGGCTTCGTGGCAGGCATCCAGAATGGTCGAGCCCGCCGCCACCGCCACCTCCCGTCCATCAATCGTGAGGGACACCGGTGCAACATCCGGATCGAGCGGGCGCACCGGAATGACCGACGCGGGCGGCGGCAGACGGAACCAGATGGGATCGGCACTCATCGGCGAACCTCGCGTGACACCAGCCCCAGCGCGAGGGCCGACTCGATGGCGCTCGACGCCGTCTCCCCCAGCCCGCAGATGGAGGCATCCTTCATGGCCATGGACAACTCCGCGTAGACCGATGCCGGTGTCGCCGTCTCCGCATCATCCGCCGGCGACGCACCCAGCACCGGCAGCAGATCCAGTTGCCGCACCGTACCGACACGGCACGGCACACACTGCCC
>CAZZGM010000194.1:0-6315 GCA_964653955.1 uncultured Bifidobacteriaceae bacterium
GAGGCGCGCGAGGCGGTCTGTGACCAGGCGCGCCTCTACATGGATCAGAACTCGGCCGATCGATCGAATCAGGCCAACATGACGAGCGAGTTCCTCGAAGCGCAGCTCGCACTGGCCAAGGAACGCCTGATCGAACAGGAACGGCGTCTCGAGGACTACCGCCAGGTGAACGCCGGACAACTGCCCTCGCAGATGCAAAGCAACCTGCAGGCAATCCAGAACGCGAACGTCCAGCTGCAGGCCATTCACGACTCGACGAACCGCGCGCAGGAACGGCGCCTTCTCATCGAGCGCCAGCTGGTGGACGCACGGGCGCTGCAGGCGGCGACCAGGATCGAGCCGCCTGCCGTCTCGACGTCTGACGGGACCACCGCCGTCAGCACGTCGCGACAACTCGAACTGGCTCAGGCACGCCTGGCGCTACTGCTGCAGCGCAACGCACCTGACCATCCGGACGTGGTGGCACTCGGGCGCATCGTGCAGGATCTCCGGGATCTCCAGGCCGCCGAAGCCGGCGCGAACGGCAACGCGGATGCGCCGGCCCCACCCCCGCTCACACCCGAACAACTGACGCAGCAACGCCGCATCAGTGACCTCGAGGCGCAACTCGAAGTCGTGAACCTGCAGATTTCGTCGAACCAGAACGACGCGGCCCGGCTGCAGCAGCGAATTGCCGAGTATCAGGCCAAGGTCGACGCGGTCCCTGCCCGTGAATCGGAGCTGGTGGACCTGACGCGGGACTACAGCACCATGCAGGCGGCCTATACCGACCTGCTGATGAAACGCGAAAACGCGGTCATTGCCGCCAACCTCGAACACCGGCGCATCGGCGAGCAGTTCCGCCTCGTCGACGTCGCGTCACGCCCAGAGCGGCCGGCCAATCAGCCCCAGCGGCTGGCCATCATGTCGTCGGGCGCCATCGGCGGCTTTTTTCTGGGTGTGTTGCTGGTCGGCCTCCTCGAATTGCGTGACTCGAGTTTCCGTCGACCCGAGGAAGTGATTGCGGCCCTCTCGGTGCCCGTGCTGGCCTCGATTCCGGTCATGACATCGCGGCGCGAGCGCCGCCGCGCCATATGGCGCCGGCTGCTCGCGGACGCCGGCGGCATCGCCATCGTCGCGACGGCCGTCGTGGTCCTGGCCATCTGGCAGTTGCAGTCAAGCGGCGGCCTCAACAGCTTTTTTTGATTGTCCGAGGTGACCAAACGAATGAGCCGCGTCGACGAAGCATTGAAACTGTCCCGGAGAGCCGGTCCCGGTCCGGAGAAGGGGATCGAGGGCCAGGCTTCGAGCTCCCCTCTCAAGCAGTACACGCTCGAACGTCGAGCACACGCAGGCAGGGACGATGCACGCCGCCCGCGGCCAGTCGACACCGGCGACGCCGCGCTACATACCGGCAGCGTGGCCAGCGACCTGGCCGAGCCGGTGCTCGACGATACGTTGCGTGCGCGCCTGGTCACCGGGACGTCGAACACGACCTCGGTGGAGCAATACCGGCGTCTCGCGGCGGTGCTCTACGAAGAGCAGGCCGAGGATGCGCTGGCGACGGTACTGGTGACGAGCGCGGTGCCGGGCGAGGGCAAGACCCTGACGATGGTCAACCTGGCGCTCACGCTCAGCGAATCGTACGCGCGACGTGTCGTCGTCATCGATGCCGATTTCCGGATGCCGTCCGTCCATACGACACTCGGCATTGCCAACGGCGCCGGTCTGAGCGACGCACTGCGTGGCAACGACGGCCCTCTGCCCATCCGCCAGGTGACGAGCGGCCTCAGTGTCATCACCGCCGGGCAAACCGGGTCGAATCCCCTTGCCGGACTGTCGTCGCGCCGGATGGAAGAGATCCTGATCGAGCTGGCGGCACGATTCGACTGGGTGCTGCTGGATGCCCCGCCCGTCGGCGTGTTGCCGGATGCGCAGGTCCTGGCCCGTCTGGTCGGTGGCGTCATTCTCGTCATTGGCGCGGGCAGTACACCGGCGGCCGCGGTCGAACGTGCAATTGTCGCGCTCGGCGGGTCGGACGCCATCATCGGCACGGTGTTGAACCGCATCGAAGAACATCGCATTCCCGATGCCGGCTACTACGGACGGTACGGCCATCACCGTTGAGCATGACGACGTGTTACCGGACGACGCCATGTTCCTGGACTCCACACCTGACTACGACCCGTTTACAGGGGCGCGTGTCTACAACGAAGCCGCGTTCCGCCAGTTCCTCGCTGCGGATCGAGCCCGTGCCGAGCGGCGGCGCCGCTGCCTGTTCCTGATCCTGGTGTCCATCCGTCACGAACCCACGCAGCCGGCCACACTCTCCACAGCGGTGGCCGCGTCCATGTTCCGGGGCCTGAGCGCATCGGTTCGGGAGGTGGACTTCGTCGGGTGGTTCCGGGAAGGACGTGTGGCCGCGGCGCTGCTGGTTCCAGGCCCCCAATCACCAGACGCGTCGGCAGCCGCGACCATCGCGGCGCGTGTCCGGCAAGCCATCGAAGCGTGGCTGCCTGCGCCCCTGGCCGGCGCGCTCCGCATCCGTGTCTACCGCCTTGGCGCTTCCCTGAACTGATCCTCGATGGCTATATTCCCGCAGATCTCATCGTTGTCCCGGTCGCTCGTTGCGACACTGCCCTTCGCGCCCGCGCAGAGACGCGTGGTCCCGGCGGTCATCCGGCAACCGCGTGCGACGACGCGTCCGATCGGCGAGACGCTGTTCCACGACGCCCTCGTACGGGAACAGGCCCGCGCCGACCGCTTCGAAGAACCATTCGTCGCCGCGCGCGTGACCAGTGGCGGACGCCGGATGCGCGCGGCCGACTGGGACCGCGTGGTCGCGGCGTTGTCCACGGCCGCGTTCCCGGACGATCTCATCGGCTGGTTCGAGGCCGGGCGGGTGATGGGCCTGATCCGCCCGGCCGCCCCGAGCCCGTCGGCTGACGACGGCGGGCGGGCGACGGCCGAGGCAATACGCTGCGATCTCGAATGGTGTCTCGCCAGGAATGACGCCGACTGCCCGGTGACAATCGACGTCTACGACCCGGCACAGGACGTCGTGCCCGAGTGGCTGCTCGCCGAACTGTCGCGCCAGCGAAGCGCCACGGACATCGCCCGTGCCATCGCGAAGCGCACGCTCGATGTGGTCGTCAGCCTCGTCATGCTCGCGCTGTTGGCACCGGTGATGGCGGCAGTGGCGCTGCTCATCAAGTTCACGTCTCGGGGGCCGGTCCTGTTCCGTCAGGAGCGTGTCGGCGCCGAGGGCCGGACCTTCAGAATGCTCAAGTTCCGGACGATTCGGGCGGACGCGGATGCAACGCTTCACCGGCAATACGTCGCCCGCTTCATCGAGGCCGGCGCGCGAAAGCCCGGCGGCGAGGACACGGTCTGCAAGATCGTCGACGATCCGCGCGTCACACCGGTCGGACGTGTCCTGCGCCGTTCGAGCATCGACGAAGTGCCCCAGTTCTGGAATGTCCTCGTTGGCGAAATGTCGCTCGTTGGCCCACGCCCGGCCCTGCCGTACGAGGTGGCCTGCTACAAGACCTGGCACCGCCGCCGGGTGCTCGAAGTCAAGCCCGGCATGACCGGATTGTGGCAGGTGAGCGGACGGGGCCGAACGTCGTTCGAGGAGATGGTCCGGCTCGATCTTCGTTACGCACGGAACCGCACGATCCTGAACGACCTGCGGATTCTGCTCGCCACGCCGCGCGCCGTCGTATCCGGCCGGGGTGCCTACTGACATGGCTTCACCGCTGTCCCACCCGTCCGTCGTGAAATACACACGTATCGCATCGGACGTCCGTCTCGGGCGTGACGTGCGCCTGGCGCCATTCGTCAATCTCTATGGCTGCACGATTGGTGACGAGACGAAACTCGGCACCTTCGTGGAGGTCCAGAAAAACGCGACCATTGGCCGCCGCTGCAAGATTTCGAGCCACACGTTCATCTGCGAGGGCGTCACCATCGAAGACGGCGTCTTCATTGGCCACGGCGTGGTCTTCGTGAACGACACCTATCCGAGGGCCACAACGGCCGCAGGTGAACTGCAGACCGACAAGGACTGGTCGGTGGAGCCGACCATGGTGCGCCGGGGCGCGTCCATCGGGTCGGGCGCGACGATTCTGTCGAAGGTGACAATCGGCGAACGGGCCATCGTCGGTGCGGGCAGCGTGGTCACACGTGATGTGCCGCCCGATACGGTCGTGGCCGGCAACCCGGCACGTATCCTCCGGACGTTGACCGCCGACGAACGCGCCGCGGCGTACGGGGACGAGGAACACGCGTGAGCGCCCTGCGTGTCGGCGTCTGTGGCTACGGCTACTGGGGTCCGAACATCGCCCGCAATCTCGACGCGCTCGAGGGGTGCGAGGTGGTGGCCATCGCCGATCGCAACGCCAAAGCATTGAAACGTGCGAGCCGTCATCACCCCACCGCACGCGTCACGACCGATTGCGCCGACGTCCTCGATGCCGACGACATCGACGCCGTGGCCATCGTCACGCCCGTGTGGACACATTTCGCGCTGGCAAAACGGGCGCTCGAGAACGGCAAACACGTATTCGTCGAGAAGCCATTCACGTCGACGTCGGCACAAGCCTGTGAGCTCATCGAGATTGCCGCGCGGAAAAACCTGCGGATCATGGTGGACCACACGTTCCTGTTCAGCGGGGCCGTGCAGAAGATCCGCGAACTGGTCGACAACGGCACGCTCGGCCAGCTCTACTACTTCGACTCCACCCGCGTGAATCTCGGCCTGTTCCAGCACGACGTCAGTGTGATCTGGGACCTGGCCCCCCACGATCTGTCGATCATGGACTACGTGATCGGTGAACGACCGGAGGCCCTCGTGGCCACCGGCGGTAATCACCTCAACGCCCTGGCGGACATGGCGTACATCACGGTGTTCTTTCCCGGCAACGTCACGGCGCACATCAACGTGAACTGGCTGTCTCCAGTGAAGGTCCGGACGACGTTGATCGGCGGCCGCGAGAAGATGCTCGTCTGGAACGACCTCGAACCGGACGAGAAGATCCGCGTCTACGACAAGGGCGTCGAAATCGCGAACGGGCAGAGCGTGTACGACCTGCTCGTCAGCTACCGGTCGGGTGACGTCTGGTCCCCCAGGGTCAACAACACGGAGGCGCTGGCCGTCGAACTGCGTTATTTCGTCGATTGTGTGATGGACGGGCGGAACCCCTCGAACGACGGTGAGGCGGGTCTGCGTGTCGTCCGCCTGCTCGAAGCCGCCGAACAGTCCCTGAAAGATCGAGGGCGCATCGCGGCATTGTAGCGACCGGCCACGATGAACGCCTTCGTCGAGTACTACCGGTGCTCCAGCCAGGACGGCACATTGACGACCGCGGGACCGCTGTCATCGTCACACGGCTATTTCAGGTTCGGCGATGCCGTCGGCTACGGTCAAGTGGCTGGTTCGTCCCCGGCGTCGTTTGCCAGCAACACGCTTCGCGATCTGTATGCGAGTGCCTCGACCACAGATGGCCACGTGCAACTGCCATTCGACCTGTCGGCCGTCGTCGAGAACCTGCGCCGTGAACGTTATCGGCGGAATGGCGACAACTGGCTCCGGCGATCGATCGGCAGCGATGCGGCGCGACGCGTGTACTACGCCATTCGCCCCTTCATGCGTGTGGGTGTCCGGCGCTACCTGCAGAAGGCGCACTTCAAGGGATGGCGAAAGATTGCCTTTCCACGCTGGCCAGTGGATCTCTCTGTCGACACGCTCATGGACGCGTCGATGATGCTGACTCTCGAGGCGTCGGGACGCGATCGGATCCCGTTCATCTGGTTCTGGCCCGAAGGCGCCACAGCGTGCGGGATGATGACGCACGATGTCGAAGGCAGGATCGGACTCGACTTCTGCGACGAACTGATGGACATCGACGAGGCGCACGGTATTCCGTCGGCGTTTCAGCTCGTTCCGGAGGGCCACGAGCATGGGTGGCCCCAGACCGCATGGCGTCTGCGAGCCCGCGGCTTCGAGGTCAACCTGCACGACCTCAATCACGACGGCCGGCTGTTTGCCGATCGGCGGACCTTTCTGGAGCGAACCACACGCATCAATGACTACGCGCGGCAGTTCGACTGCAGGGGCTTCCGGTCGGGTGCGATGTATCGCGAGCAGGACTGGTTCGACGCATTCGAGTTCGCATACGACATGTCGGTGCCGACCGCCGCGCACCTGGAGCCGCAGCGCGGTGGCTGCTGCACCGTCATGCCCTACTTCGTCGGCAACCTGCTGGAGTTGCCGCTGACGACCACGCAGGACTACACGTTGTTCCACATCCTGGGTGACTTCTCGACGACGCTCTG
>CAZZGM010000195.1:0-807 GCA_964653955.1 uncultured Bifidobacteriaceae bacterium
GACGTCACCGAGCGCCCGCCCCTCGAGTTCGATGCCAATCTTGGCCTGACGGCGGCGGGCTTCGCGCTGGATGTTGGCAGGGCCGACGCCCGGCTCCATGCGCACGATATCGGAGGTGCGGACCACCGAGCCGGTAGGTGAGTAGAGCGGCGTGCGCGCAATGGCCGGGAAGTCGTTGCGGAACTCCGGCGCCAGCCGGACGCGGATGTCATACTCTTTGTCACCCTCGCGGAACCGCGTCGGGACGACGCCCTGCACCATGCCACGCAGCTGCATGGCTACCGACGCGACGTCGAAGCCCAAATCGGCGGCGAGCGCACGGTTGATTTCAGCCACCATCTCTGGCTGCCCGCTTTCGAGCGTGCTGTCCACGTCCACGGCGCCGGGCACGGCGCGGATTTTTTCCACGACCTCGTTGTTCAGTCGCTCGAGCGCATCCATGTCGTCGCCGCGCAGATACACGTTGAGCGGCGCTTCCGAAGGGGCGCCCTGGATGAACTCCGGATCGGCAACCGTCATGCGGAGCAGGGGCACGGCCCGAAGGCGCTCACGGGTTTCGCTCTTGATCGTCTGCAGACCCCTCTGGCGCTCGTACTTCTTCGTGGTCTTCACGCGCAGCGACGACCGGAGCGGATCGCCTTGATCGCCGACCGTCGAAAAAATCTGCCGGACCTCGGGCTCCTGGCGGACGAGCGCTTCCACCTGTGCGACGTACGCCACGGACTGTTCGAACGATGTGCCCGGCGGCGCTTCGACGTTGATCGCGAACTCGCCGCGATCCTCCACCGGCACGGAGTTCGTGCCGGT
>CAZZGM010000195.1:817-6227 GCA_964653955.1 uncultured Bifidobacteriaceae bacterium
CCATGACGCCCAGCGTCGACAAACTGCCGAAGAACGTCACGATGGCCAGCGCCACCACGGCCCAGGGACGGCGGATGCTCCAGCCGAGCACCGTGTGGTACTTCTGGTCCACCCGGTCGTAGAACTCGCCCCAGCGCTCCAGGATCCGGCCCATGCGCGTCCGTGTGCGTTCCTCGGGCGGGACGTATTTCACGAACCGCGACGAGAGCATCGGGTCGAGCGTGAACGCCACCAGCAGCGACATCGCCACGGCAAAGGCAATGGTCAGCGCGAACGACTTGAAGAACTGGCCGACAATGCCGGTCATGAAGCCGACGGGCAGAAACACGGCGAGGATGGTGAAGGTGGTGGCCATGACGGCCAGGCCGATTTCCGAGGTACCTTCGCGCGCGGCCGTGACCGGATCCTTGCCCATCTCCATGTGCCGGAAAATGTTCTCGCGCACCACCACCGCATCGTCGATGAGGATGCCGATGACGAGCGAGAGCGCCATGAGCGTCATCATGTTGATGGTGAAGCCCACCACGTACATGAAGAAGAAGGTGGCAATGACGGACGTGGGCAGCGCGAGCGCCGAGATGAGCGTCGAGCGCCAGTCGCGCATGAAGACGAAGATGATGAGCACGGCCATCAGACCGCCGAAGAAAATGTGGCCGCGCACGTCGCTGACGTTCTCGCGAATGCCGTCGGCGTCGCTGTGGACCAGGCTGATCTGCAGGTGCGGGAACTGCGGGCCGAGACGTTCGAGTGCCGCCTCGATTTTCGACGCGATGTCCACCGTGTTGGCGCCGGACTGTTTGCGGATGGAGAACGACACCGCGTCGGCACCATTCAGGCGGGTGGTCGACGTGCGCTCCTCGTAACCGTCAATCACGCGGCCGACGTCACGCAGGCGAACGGTGGAGCCGCTGGTCGAGCGCAGGATGACCTGCTCGATTTCATCAGCGGCCCGGAACTCACCCTTGGTGCGGAGCGAGACCGAGCGGCCATCGCGTTTCACCTGCCCACCCGGTACGTCGAGGTTCTCGGCCGCGAGTCGCGCCGCCACTTCCGACAGCGGGAGACTCAGGGCTTCGAGCCGGCGCGGGTCGAGGTCCACCTGAATCTCGCGCACCTCACCGCCGTTGACCTGCACGGACGCCACGCCGTCGATTTGTTCGAGCAGCGGCTTCAGGTCGTCTTCGACCTGGCGGCGTGTCACGTCGCTCGGCTGCGGCGAGCCGACGGCATAAACCATGATGGGCAGTGCCGCGACGTCGAATCGTTCGATGGTGGGGTCCTCGATTTCGATCGGCAGCCGGCCGCGGATGGCCGCTACCTTTTCGCGAACTTCAGCCGCGGCGGCCTGTGCGTCCACCTCGAGCCGGAGTTCCACACCAACGCGCGAGAAGCCCTCCGTGGACGTCGAGATCACACGCTTCACACCGGCGATGCCCGACACGGCGTCCTCGACGGGCTTGGTCACCAGCGTCTCGACCTCTTCGGGCGCGGCCCCGGGATAGACGATGGTGACGTTGACGAAGGGGAAGTTGACCTCGGGGAAGAGGTCGATGCCCAGACGGCTCATCGACACGAGGCCCAGCACCACGAAACTCGTGATGACCATCGTGGCGAAGACGGGGCGTTTGATGGAGGTATCGGAAATCCACATCGCGTTGTTCGACCGTGAGTCGCCTCGAAAACCGTCAGCGGACGTCGATGGGCCGGACGCGCGTGCCGGCTGGCGGTTGCCGGCGGGCATCGGCCAGCACGCGGTCGCCGGAGGCCAGTCCCGCCAGAATCTGCACCTGCCGTCCGTCCGTGGCGCCTTCGGTGACGGGTACCGGCGAGATGGTCTCGCCGTCGACCTTCATGGCCACGCGCCGGCCCTCCTGCGTCACGATGGCTTCGCGAGGGAGGAGCAGGGCGTCGTCGGCCGTGGCGCGGATGATTCGTGCCGTCGCGTACATACCGGACAGCAGACCGTGATCGGTATTGGGCACGCGTACCTCCACGCGGAAGTGACGGTTGCGCTCGTTGACCTCGGGTGCGATGGCGGCGACCTCTCCGGTGAAGGTCTCACCCGGCCGGGCCTGCACCTCGACGCGTGCGATCATGCCGACCCGCAGGCGCCCGGCCTCGAGTTCAGAGACGCCGGCTTCCAGCTTCATCTGGCGAAGATCCGCCACGACGACGATGGGCAGGTCGCCGGGAATGGCGCCGGCGTCGTAGTTGCGTTCGACCACGAAGCCGGTGACGGGCGAGAGGAGCGTGGCATCGCGCTGCACCTCACGCGCGCGGCGAAGGGCCGCTTCCGACTGTGCCAGGTTGGCCTGCGCCAGGTCACGCTGGGCCCGGGCGGCCCGGTGCGCGGTTTCGGCCGCGTCGAGTCGCTGCCGGGGAATGGCGCCCTTCTCGAACAGCACACGCGCTCGCTCGTCCTCGGTCAGGGCGTTGGCGAGGCCGGCTGCGGCGTTCTCGAGCGAGGCGCGGGCCACGGCCACCGCGGCCTCGGCCGCGTCGGCCTGCGCGTCGATTTCGCGGCGATCGATGGTGGCAATCGTCTGGCCCTGGCGGACGGCGTCACCCAACTCCACCAGCACCCGTTCGAGCGTACCGGGCAGGCGTGGCCGGACAGGGACGCGGCTGCGCGGCGTCAGCGTGCCCGAGAGCTCGACGGCCTCTTCGAACGGGCTGGCCGAGACGGTCACGACGGCGATGTCCACCGCGGCGGGTGCGACGGGGGCCGATTCTTCGGCCGCACGTGATGACTGGCAACCTGTGACGGTCAGGACTGCAGCAAGCAGGGGTGCGGAGACGAGGACACTACGATTCATGACTGGGGACTCCGGAAGGTGCCGGGATGCCCGGTTGTGCCGGGCAGTTGGGTGCAGGGACGAACGTGGTTGGACAGCCGGCCCGCAGGCCGGCAATGACAGCGTTGAGCACGTCGCGGGCCAGTTGGTCGCGGTCTTCGCCGGGTGAGAGCCGGTCGCAGAGCCCGATGACCCCGGCGCCGACCAGCGCGGCCCAGATGACGTGGATGGCCGACGGAGGATTGACGCTGGCCGGCAACTCGCCGGCGTCGATGGCGCGTTGCAGATCGGTACCGGCCACCTGCATCAGCGCGTGCAGGACTTCGAAACCCGACCAGCCGTCGGTGATCGCGGGCACCGAGCGGTCGACGAACAGTAGTTCGAAGTAGGCCGGTTGTTCCTTCGAGAACTCGTAGAATGCCCACCAGCCCGCGCGTACGACGTCGAGCGGGGAACCCTGGCGTGGCGTGTCGTCGAGTTTGGCGGCCAGCAGGCGGAACCCCTCGTCGGCCAGGGCCAGATAGATGTCGTCCTTGCCGGAGAAGTAGCTGTAGAGTGCCGCCGGGCTGTATTCGATGCGGTCGGCAATTTTCCGGATGGACACGTTCCGGTAGCCTTCGGTGGCAAACAGCTCACGGGCGGCAGCGAGGATGGACTGCCGCACCCCGTGGCGTTCACGATCCTGGCGTTCCTTGATACCCATCGTCTGATTATGCTCGACCGTAGTGAACAGTGTTCACAGATCCAACACCATTTGACGGGTGACGGTGTCTACAAGTTCCAAATTTCACAAGCAGTCCGTCGCAACCGTGTCGTCCTCATAACTAGTTGATATGAAACACGTTCTGTCTGGCATGGTAGCCGGAGCCTGCAGTGCCTGGGGGGCCGCGGTGGTTGCGGCGCCGCTCGTGGCGGGCACGTGGCCGCTGGCGGCCGGGCTCGTTTATGCGATTGGCGCCCTCATCTGTCACCAGCAGCCGGACCGTTCGTTTTACGTGGCCGGCGCGCAGCTGCCGGTGTGCGCACGCTGCTTCGGGCTGTATGCCGGCGCGGCCCTTGGCGCGCTGGGCTGGTGGGGATGGCGCCTGGCGCGGGCGTCGCAGATCCACGTGCCGGTGCCGGGCCCGCGTCTCGTGGCACTGGCCGCCGTCCCGACGGGGGTTACGGTTGCCGGCGCGCTGACGGGCCTCGGTGATCCGTCAAATGTCTGGCGTGCCCTGCTCACCGTGCCACTGGGCGCGGCCGGTGGTGCCGTGGTCGGGGCCGTCGCCTCCCGGGACCTGAAGTAGACTGAAACGCTGTGCCTCCTGCCATTGTCTGGCTGGTCTCGTGGCTCGTGCCCGGGGCCGGACACCTCCTGCAAGGACGCGCCCGCAAGGGCCTGATTTTCCTGGCCGCCGTGCCGGCCATGTTTGTTGTCGGGTTGCTGTTCGACGGACGCCTGTTCCCGTTCGACTTTTCGCAGCCGCTGGTCGGACTGGCCGCCATGGCCAACCTTGCCAGCGGGCTTCCGTACTTTCTGGCATCCGCGATGGGAGCTGGAAAGGGCGTGGTGACCTCGGCCGCCTATGAGTACGGCAACGCGTTCCTGATTGTCGCCGGCCTGCTGAACATGCTCATTGCCCTGGACGCCTATGACGTGCGTCTGGGCCGGAAGTAGGGGAGGCCATGACCACGCATGCCGGCCTGATGGTCCTGTTTGCCTTCTTCGTGTCGCTGGTGTTTGCCGTGATTGGCCGCGACACACCCCGGGAGCAACTGCAGCTTGGCCTCAAGTTTTTCGGCGCCTTCGTGGGGGTCGGATTACTGCTGGGCTGGCTGATGTATCCGCTGCCGTTTTAGCCCGCCCTGCGGGTCGCGGCGCCCTTCCGTTCGTCATTCATGCGCGTGTTCCTGTTGTGGCTGCCGGTAGCCGTCTACATGGCGGCCCTGTTCTGGCTGTCGTCGCGACCGCTTCTGCCGGCGGTGAGCCTGCTGCCCGACTGGCTGGCGCACGACTGGCTACACCATGGGCTGGCGTATGCGGGACTGGCGCTCGTGACGCTGCGTGCCGTCTGCGGTGGACAGCGCGCGCGTATCGGCGGAACCGCTCTGTCACTCGCCTGGACGATTACCACCATGTACGGCATGACGGACGAGCTGCATCAGGCTTTCGTGCCCGGGCGGACGCCGGATGTCCGGGACGTCGTGGCCGATGCCACGGGGGCCGCGCTCGCTCTGGGGGGCGCGTGGGCGTGGGGTATGATCAGACGCTCATCATGACCTTTGACAACCTGATTCTCGATCGCGACGGCGGCGTGGCCACGCTCACCCTCAACCGTCCGAAGGTGCTGAACGCCCTCAACCAGCCGACGTTCCAGGATCTCGACCGGGCCCTGGATGTGCTCAGCACCGACGACTCCGTCCGTGTCGTCATCGTGACCGGGTCGGGTGAGAAGGCGTTCGTGGCCGGTGCCGATATCAACGAGCTGGCGGTCCTCTCCACGGTGGCGGGGAAGGAACACGCGCAGCTCGGTCAGCGGGTGTTCGACAGAATCGAGCGGCTCGGCAAGCCCGTCATTGCCGCCATCAACGGATTTGCCCTGGGCGGCGGCTGCGAGCTGGCGATGGCCTGC
>CAZZGM010000196.1:0-6212 GCA_964653955.1 uncultured Bifidobacteriaceae bacterium
CGTTGGTCTTGTCGAGCGCGCCCGGCGTGAGGTCGAGCTCCATGCCGTCTTCGCCGGCCGCCGGACCGTCGCCGCGCTCCATGCCCTCGCGTTCGCGATAGCCCTTCTCCGAGTCGACCAGGTCGATGCCGGCCGCTGCGAAGATGCCCATCAGCTCGTCGAGATCTTCGGGCGAGGCGGTGAGCTCTGCGGGCAGGAGATCGTTCACCTCGTCGTACAGGAGGTATCCCTTTTCCTTGCCGATGATGATGAGCTGCCGGACTTCATCGAAACGTTCTTCGAGGGACAAAGGTCCATCCTCCTGCAAAACAAGTCGTGATTTCCCCAAGAGGGGAAGCTATCCATTGTAGCCCGGAAGGGCATCGTCTTCTTCGAGCAGGCGCCCCAGCTCGAGTTTGCGTTGGAGCAGCACCGTGAGTGCGGGCCCCGCCTCGCCCCGGGTCTGCAGACGGTCGATGTCGCGTTGCACCTCGGCGCGTTCCCGTTCCAGGCGCATTCGTTTCAGCGACCTGACGGAAAATTCAGCATCAAGGACCGGCGCGGCCGTTTCGGACGCAATGGCAGCCAGGCGTTGGGCGTCTTCAGTACTTAGACGCTCCATGAGCGCGTTTGGGACCGCGGCGGGCGTGGCCGCCAGCTCACGGGCGATGCGAAGCGCTCCTTCGGACGTAAGTCCTTCCAGGTCTTGATCTTCCAGCGTGGCTACCCAGCGGACGGTCTGGTCCGGCTGGTGGATCAGCCCCCACAGCAGCCCCTTTTCGGCGGGCCGGAGGCGGGCCTGAAGCGACGGTGCACGCACGGCCGACACGTCCGTCCGGCGTGCGGCCGCGGCTTTCCGGATTTCCGCCCGCACCACCTCTTCGGTAACACGTGCCTTGTGGGCCAGCCGGTCGGCAAACTGGTCGCGGGTGGCGGGATCGGGAATGCGGGCGGCTACCCCCAGCATCTGACGAAGAAACTCCCGCCGGGGTTCATCGCGGGTCAGGTCAAGACCCGACGCCGCCCGGTCGAGCAGGAATTCCAGGTAGGGCGTGGACGTCTTCAGCTGGTGGACAAACGCCTCCCGCCCCCGTTTCTGGAGAAACGTGTCCGGATCCTGGCCCTCGGGCAGCCGGACGACGTTGACGTCGAAGTTTTCGCCGACGAGCAGTTCCGAGCTGCGCTCGGCCGCGGTCTGGCCGGCCGTGTCCGGGTCGTAGCAGAGCACTGCTTTCGACGCGAACCGCCGAAGTTGCTGCGCTTGCGGCACGGTCAACGCCGTCCCGCACGTGGCCACCACCGGCAGGCCGCCGGACTGGAACACCTGGGCGAAGTCGAAGTAGCCCTCGACAATGATGACGAAGCCGCGTTTGCGGACGTCGCCCTTGGTGAGGTTCAGACCGTACAGCGTGCGGCTCTTGTTGTAGAGCGGCGTCTCAGGGGAGTTCAGGTACTTGGGAACCTGATCCTTCTCGAGCGCCCGGCCGCCGAAGGCAATGACCGACCCGGTATCCCGCGCAATCGGCACCATCAGCCGATTCCTGAACCGGTCCACCTCACTCCCATCGTCCCGTCTGGACACCAGGCCGCTGGCTACCACCAGGGCGGGCGTGAAACCGGACTTCAGGAGCCGCTGGCGCAGCACGTCGCGTCCGGGCGGCGCGTAGCCAAGCTGCAGGCGATCGATGGTGTCGGCGGAGAGCCCGCGGTCCCGCAGCAGGTATTCGCGGATGCGGGCGCCGGCCGGGGACTGCAGCTGCTCACGGAAATGTGCCGTGGCCACTTCGTGAATCCGGAGCAGCCCCTCGCGTTCCGCCGCGGCATCGCGTCCGCCTTCGGACGTTTCGAGTTCGGGGACGGGGATGCCGAAACGCTGTGCCAGCTGCCGGGCCGCATCCTGGAACCCCAGTTGCTCCTTCAGCTCGATGAACTTGAAGACATCGCCGCCCACGCCGCAGCCGAAGCAGTGAAAGAAGCCGCGGTCGCGATTGACGTTGAACGACGGCGTCTTTTCGCCGTGGAAAGGACAAAGTCCCTTGTAGCTGGTGCCGGCCTTGCGCAGCGAGACGTAGTCCGAGATGACGGTCACGATGTCGGCGGCCGAACGGACTTCATCGATGAACGTCTGGGGGAACTTCACGGGCGGATCATCCGATCATACGCCTTTGCCCTTCTGCCTTTTGCCTTCCGCTTTCTGCCTTCTGCCGTCCCGTAATTACCCCACCACCACGAACCCCTCCAGGCGCGCGGCGCGGGCCAGCACCTTGTCGAGCGTGACGAACTCCAGTGTTTCCGGTTGCTCTCTGGACACGATGAGGGCGGCAGCCAGTTGCAGGGCATCGGCGGCGCTCAGCGCGTGGACGCTGACCAGCCGCTCGGCCCGCAGCCGCACGGCGTCCACCATCGTCACGGCATAGCAGCGCCGGACGCGCTCGAGCGCATCGCGGCGGACGCCACTCAGCAGGTCGTCGAGCCCGGCGGACGAGCGTTCGATCCGGGCAATGGTAGAGAGCAACTCGACGCTCGTGAACATCCACACGACGACATCGGGATCGTCGGCGACGAGCGCGGTCATGGCCTCGGTCGCCGGTTCGTCGAAGACCAGCGGCACGAGCGCCGAGGTGTCCCAGAACCTCACCGCTGGCTCTCGCGCCGCATCTGGAGCAACACGTCCAGCGGTCGCCCGGTACCCTCTGGCAGCTTGACCGGGGCGTGCGTTCGCACCTGGTCGGCCAGTCCTTCCGGATCGCCGGCGCCGAGAATGCCCAGACGCTGCAGTTCGGTCAGCCGCTGCCGCGCTTCCGCCTGCTCCGCGGTGCGGTCGGCTTGTCCAGGGCGCGGCGCGAACGGCACGATGCGGGCAATTGGAATGTCCCGATCGAGCACGGTGAGTTCCGCGCCTTCACGCACCTGCGCGAGACGGCGCGACAGGTTGTTCTTGAGGTCGGCTATCTTGACCGTTTTCATGTGGCTATTATAGCTCGATTGTGGGCGGCCGTGGCCTCACAGGAACTGTCGGTGGACTTGTCGTGTGCGTCCGGGCGGCGTTCTGCCGCGGATTGTCGAGGCCGAATAGCGCCTGGGTACGGCCTGTTGGAGCCCGTGCTAGAGTGCCGCGCATGCGGACCCCTTCTCCGGTCTGGTTCCGCGTCTGGAGTTGCGCTCTGGCGGCCCTGCTTGGCGCGCCGCTGTCTGGCAGGCCTCTGCCCGCGCACGCGCAGGCAACCGCGCCGGGCGCGCTGCTGTCCGGTCCCATCGACGCCGGGTCGATCATCCAACTGGTGGACTTTGCCGCGGACGAACGCGTCCAGCGTCGTCTCCGCGATGCGCTGAGCAACGAGGATCCGGTGGTGAGGGCGGCGGCTGCGCGTGTGGTACACGTGACGGCCACGGCGGTGGCCGTGCCGGAACTGGCGTCCGCGCTGGCGCAGGAGTCGTCTCCCGACGCCGTGCTGGAACAGGCCCGCGCTCTGCTGGCGTTGGGAGACAGCGCTCACGACGAAGCAGTGGTGCAGACGTGGAGCCGGCTTGGCCCGCGCGCGTTTCCCGTGGCCGTTGCCTACGCGGCGGTTCGTGGACCGGCGGCGCTGACGGCACTTCCGCAACTGCGCGCCGTGGAAGGTTCGCTGTCCGCGTTTGTCGTGTTCCTCCAGGCGGCGCGTGCCACGGCGTCAGATCTTGCCCGTGTCATCGAGATGGCGGTGACGGAAGACGATGTGGAACTGGCGCGGAGCGCGCTGGTGGCCGCCGTGGATCTGCAGGTGAGGATGGACGGTACCACGCTGCGCGCGCTGGTAGACGCGGACCGTTCGCCGGGCCTGCGGCTGGCGGCGGCGGAGTATGTGCTGCGGACGTGGGACGGCACACCCTCGACGCTGCCCGTCGATCAGCGCTTGGTGCTCGATTCGTTCGCGCGTGCCGACGTCGATGCGTCCAACGCGCGCGTTGTCGTGGTGCATGAACTCGCGCGCCGTGCGGTGGGCATGCCGGCCAGCGATACGCCGCCTGGCGCGCGGTGCTGAACCGGCCGGAAGGATGGAACGCGGCTCTCGGATGGGCGTCCCTCGACGTGCTGTTGACGCCGGCCGAGTTTCGGCGCGTTCGCGGTATGCGGCCCTGGGGACCCGCTGCGCCGCCGGCGGAGGCGGCCGGTCCCGCGGTGCAGGTGATGGATGGATATCCGTCGGGCTACGTCGCCGCCGCGATGTCCGCCACGCGCTGCAACGCTCGTGGCGCCCGGTCGCGAGGATTCGGTGGTGGTGCCGGCCTGCTGACGCTGCTTCCGGGCGGCCGTCCGTCGCGCGTCATCGTGCTCGACACCGGAGCCATGTCCGCCGAATGCGAAGAGGCGCTGCGCCTGCTGCTCACCACCCACGTGGCATCGGGATACGTCGCGCCGGGCGAGCAGCGCGGCGTGCTGGTGCCGTTCGATCTCGACTACGTCACCTGCCTGGAGTCACAGGCGTTCGCGCCGCAGGTGGTGGTTCCGCCCGGTGCCGTCGTGCAGCCGCCGCGCAAAACCAGACATCGCGACCCCATCTACCCATCGTCTGCCCTGCGCGGCCTGACCGAAGGACGCGTGGTGGTGGATGCGCTCATCGGGACGTCGGGTTGTGTCGAGGATGTGAAGGTGCGCGACTCCGTCGATCCGCGCCTCGATCTGGCGGCGCTCCGCGCGCTGGTGGACTGGCGATTCGAGCCGGCCCGCACGAACGGCACGCCCACCTCGGTGCGCTCGACGCTGGTGGTGATGTTCAACGCGCGATGACACCAGGGCCGTCGTGAGCATTGTGCCGGTAAACGAGTCGCACTGTCGTTGACGCTGGTTTCCCGCCGAACTAGACTGCCGACCGCTGGCCGGGCCAGCGACGATATCGAGCCGACGAAGGGTAAAGGATGTCTAGATTCTGGGTGATTGCACCTGTCGAAGCGAAACCAATCGACACGTTTGACAAGGTGTGGCGCTTCGATCTTGAAAACAACTTGATCTCCATTGGTTTCAGCAACCTCGGAGACGTGTCGAAGATGAACCGTGAGGAATTGGGGGCAACTGTTCGCTCGGTCTTCCCGGGAAAGCCGTCGCAAACCCAATCGCTTATCGCGAACATGTTTTGGGCCTTCTTCCACGAAATCAGCCCAGGCGATTTCGTAATCGCCAGGAGGGGGCGGAGAACGATTGCTGCAATTGGCCGTGTCACGGGTGGTGGTACCTATGCGCCAGGCAAGAATCCACACCATGGGCACAGCAATTTCCTGGACGTAAGCTGGCAAAGTCAGCCCCGCGACAAGACACTGCCCGGGGTTGTGTTTCCCATGCATACGCTGGCAGAACTGTCAGAAGAGCAGTTTCGAACATTCGAAAGCGGTCACGCTCCGGCTGCTGTGCAACCTCCGTCGGATGGACCAGTCGAGGATGTGAACGAGTTCGTGCTCGAGAAGTATCTTGAGGAGTTCGTCGTCAGCAACTTTTCGACAATCTTTCGGGGCGACTTGCGGGTTTACGAGGACCCGGAAGGAAACGATGGACAGCAGTACGGCACCGAGATCGGACCGATTGACATCCTGGCGCAGACGAGGTCAGGCGACTCATTCGTCGTGATCGAGCTGAAGAAGGGACGCCCGTCCGATCAGGTGGTTGGTCAAGTCCTTCGCTATATGGGTTGGGTCAAGGCGAATCTTTGCAAGAATGGCCAGTCGGTCAAAGGGCTGGTGATTTGCCGGGACCGGGATCCCAGATTGTCGTATGCACTTGAGATGACGAACAACATCGATGTGCGGTACTACTCAGTTGACTTCAAGCTCAAAGAGTCTCCCTGACCTTCTTGTGGGTTAGCCAGCCCATGTGCTTCATGTCGACTTCGTGCACACGCGAGCCTGTTGGCCAACAATCGGTTGCAGCGGGCGGTCCGCTGCTGAATCGGAGCGTGTAGCGGACCACCTCAATGGAAGGCGGGTACGAAGCCATGATGCGCGAGCCGCAACCGTGGTGGGGCAAGCGGACGGGTGCCGTCAACGTATCCATCGTCGTTGCCGTCTTGCTGTGCCTGGTGTGGGCGACGTTCTTTCGTTAGCGGAGCTGTGGGTGCCGACGCCCCATCGTCTCCTCAGGTGCCGCCTTTAGATCAGTTGTACTAATGGTATAAAAACGGCTGTTTTGTTGCCGGACGATATCTTTCGGAGCGCCGAGCGATTCGCGAAGCGCGTGCGCAAGTCGCGCAGCCGTTTGTACGCGG
>CAZZGM010000197.1:0-5667 GCA_964653955.1 uncultured Bifidobacteriaceae bacterium
GCGCCCTGGATGTCGCACAGGCGCGTGAGCGTGGAGTCCATCTGCACGAACCGGAAGCTGTCGAGCCGCCCCTCGTCGTACAGACGGCGCAGTGTGCGCGCCGCGTGCGTGAGCAGCCCCAGCGGTACGTTCCGCTGCGTGCGCAGCCAGGTCACGAGCGCCGCCGGCAGGCGGCTCGTGAGCTCTGGATACGGATTCTGACGGCGCAGATGGCACCGCAGCGCATGGACGTAGGCAATTTGCCACTCCACGAGGTCGGCCCGATCGCGGTCATCCTGCTCACCGTCCACGAGGGTCAGCGCCTGGCGGCTGAACGTGCGGGCATCGTTCACCAGCGCGCCCCACAGCGTGCGCGCTTCCCACCAGCGGTCGTAGGCCGAGTTGTTGCGGAACGCGAGGAAGATGCTCAGCGCCGCCGCCATCATGCCGAGCGGCAGCGACGGCAGACCAAGCACCGTCATTCCGCCCTTCACGTAGAGGACGGCAATGGTCAGGTCGAACAGAAACAGCAGCCCGAGGCGCTTCGACACCGTGGGCCACACGCGGCGCAGCGGCAGATGGTCGCGAACAATCATGATGCGTCCCACCGTAACGCGCGACGGCCGCCGGTTCTACGTATCCTTCCGCGCTCTTTCGTCAGGGTCGGGTGGCGACGCCTGGCCATCGCCGGACCAGTGGCGGCCTGGTCGAGGCTATCGAACGGTCAGCCGAACGACAGGTTGTGCCGGCTGTCGCGTTCGTGCCACGATTTCGGGGTTCCCTGCCTCGCTCGAGGCATTCCCGACACTTCACCATGCCGCTCGTTGGCTCGAGCTTCCGCGAAAGCGCCCGTTCGTCCACCGGCCCCGCCGACGCGCCGGTCAAGGCCCCACCGCTCACCACGCGGTCGGCGCCACGCAATCGCGTGCGCGCGCTCGTTCCGGCGTTCGTGCTCCTGCTGGGCGTGGTCGCGCTGGAGTGGTACTCGCAGCTCGACTTCTCGCTGGGCATCTTCTACGTCTTCCCCATCCTCTTCGCGGCCACGGTACTCAGCCGCAGCCAGATCATCGTCGCTGCCTGCTTCTGCGCGGCCCTGCGTGGCCAGTTCACCGCGGACCTGCCGCCCATCGACTTCTGGCTGCGGTTCCTGATGGCCACGCTGGCGTATGCCGGCATCGGGCTGCTCGTCGTGGAAATGAGCCAGCGCCGCCGTAAGGTGCTGGACGCCTACGAACGGCTGCAGGTCGAAAAGACCATGCGCTATCAGGCGGAAGATCGTCTTCGTCTGCTGGCCGAGTCGAGTCCGGCGGCCATTGTCACGCTCAACAACCGCGCCGAAGTGATTGGCGCCAACCTCGCGGCCGCCGAGGTGCTCGGCTACGAACAGCCCGAAGACCTCCAGGGCCGTAGCCTCGAGTCGCACGTCCCCATTTTCGCGAGCGCGCTGCGCAAGAGCCCCGGCGGACGTCCCATGCGCACGTCAGCCACGAGCTGGGCGCGCCGGGAGAACGGCCAGATCTTCCCGATTACGGTGTGGTTCTCCACGTATGGCGAAGGCGCCGCGCGCTGTCTGGCCGGCATTCTCGTCGATACCTCGGAAGAAGTGCGCGACCGCGAACGCGAAGCCTTCCGTCACTTCCTCGATTACAACCGCCTGCTGGCCGGCGCCGTCGCGCACGAAATCCGCAACATGTGCTCGGCCATTCGCGTGACCACGGCCAATCTCGAACATCGCCTCCGGCTCGAGGACGATGTGGACTTTCGGGCACTGCGAACGCTGGTCAACGGCCTGGCGAGGATTGCCTCGTTCGAACTCGAAACGGGGATGGAGCCGACGCTGCAGTCGGTGGACCTCCACCAGATACTCGACCAGCTGCGCGTGGTCATCGAACCGGACTGGGTGGACATCAACGGCCGCATCACATGGGATCCCGAAGACGCCACGCTGCACGTACCGGCCGACGCACATGCACTGCTTCAAGTGCTGCTCAACCTGGCCCAGAACTCCCTGCGCGCCGTTGCCGGCACGCCGGATCCGCATCTGGAGATCCGCGCCCGGCGCGATGGCAGCTCCGTGGTAGTGAGCGTCATCGACTCCGGTCCCGGCGTCAAGGACACGTCCATCCTGTTCCAGCCTTTCCGCGAGAACGCCGACGGATCCGGCCTCGGGCTCTACATCTCCCGGACGCTGGCCCGCACGTTCGGCGGCGATCTGCGGCACGTCCCCATCGCACGCGGTTGTCGATTCGATGTCATCCTGCCATGCGAGCCGGACGAAGGATATGCTGCTGCACCGGCATGAGCGCCTCCATCTCGATCTTCATCGTCGACGACCACGCCCTGTTCCGGGAGGGCCTGCTCCGTCTGCTCGAGCAGGATCCCGCGCTGCGCATGGTCGGCACGGCCGAATCGGTGGATCAGGCCCTGCACCGTCTGCCAATGACCGGCGTGGACGTGCTGATCCTCGACTACGACCTGGGTGAAGAGAACGCCGTATCGCTGGTGCGCCGCCTGCGCGAGCGTGCGTTCAGCGGCCGCATTCTTCTGGTCACGGCAGGACTTCCCAACCACGATGCACTCGAACTCGTGCGGCTCGGCATTTCCGGCATCGTGCACAAGCAGCACTCGCCCCAGGAACTCCATCGCAGCATTGTCGAGGTCGCGGGCGGCAAGGTGTTCATCGAGCAGCGCTACCTCCAGACACTGCTCGAGAGCGCGGCCCATCAGCCCGCGCCCACCCGGTTCACCGCACGCGAACGCGACGTCATGCGGCTGCTGCTCGAAGGCTGCTCGAACAAGGAGATTGGCGCCGAGCTCGGCATCTCGGAAAGCGCCGTGAAGGCGTCGCTGCAGCAGTTGTTCGCGAAGACGGGCGTGCGCACGCGCAGCCAGCTGGTACGCGTGGCACTCGAACGGCGCGACGCCCTCTAGGAGCTGCTGTAGAACGCAGCCTGAAGGCAAAAGGTGGAAGGCAGAAGGCAGAACACTGCGCAGCTTGGGTCTGAAACGCCGGTTTTGCCTTTTGCCTTCCGCCTTCGAGCTTGCCGCCTGTTCAGCCTCCTCAGTGCACGGTGGCCGCAGCCGGCGCCATCACGCGGTTGATCATGGCCGTGAGCGTGGCTTCGTCGATGTCGAACGGGCCGGCGCTGACCGTGCCCATGGTCATCTCCAGGTGCACCAGCACGCCGCTGGCACCGGGGCTGACAATCCAGCTGAACCCGCGCAACGCCACCGGCGGCGGCTCGCCGCCCGGATTCTTCGTACGCTCGAGGGCCAGCAGCATCCCGATGAGCAGCGCCTTGACGTCCTCGTCGCTCCACTGGCGGGCATCGGCCGGCACGCCGGACAACGATACCAGCTCGGCCTGATTCGTTCCCCGCACCCACACATCCACGTCAACAGCTGTCGGCATTCCGCTCCTCGATGCACCGATCTTCCCATTGTTCCGGCGCGTCCTCAACCTGAAGTACTATTTTCGGATGCCCGTTGCCGGCGCCCGCGTGGCGATTCTCGTCGAAGACCTTTTCGAAGACCTCGAACTCACCGCTCCACGTGACGCGCTGGCTGCCGCCGGCGCCAGGGTGGCACTGGTCGGTCCCATGGCCGGCAAGGCCTATACGGGAAAACAGGGCGGCACGGTGACGGCCGACATCGCGGCCGGATCCGCGCGCGTGGACGACTTCGACGCGGTGGTGGTCCCGGGTGGCTTCGCGCCGGACAAGATGCGGCTGCGGCACGCGATGGTGGATCTCGTGCGCGACATGTTTGCCGCCGGCAAGCCGGTGGCGGCCATCTGTCATGGCCCGTCGGTGCTCATCAACGCCAACGTGCTCCGCGGCCGCACACTCACCTGCTGGCCGTCCATTGCCGTCGACGTCAAAAACGCCGGGGGACGCTACGTGGATCGCCCGGTGGTGGAAGACGGCCACCTGATTACCTCGCGCAAGGTGGACGACGTCGGCGTCTTCACGGACGCCATTGTCCGTCAGCTCGACGCACAACCGGATCGCTGAGCGCGCGTGACGCGCCGCCGGGTCAGCGCGCCGCCGGCAGCGGTTCGTCCGGGGCGGCCGCAGCAGCCTGGTCCTGCAGGCGTGCATACACGGCCGTCATCTCGACGCCGTACAGCAGAATGACCGCGCAGACATAGATCCACAGCAGGAACACCACCACCGTGGCCACCGAGCCGTGGATGACGTTCCAGCGCGCCAGGTCGCGCGCGTACCACGAAAACGCCGACAGCGCCCCGCGCCAGAGCAGCCCGACGACAATGGCGCCCGGCCACACATCCCGAAAGCGCACCTTCGTGTTGGGGATGAAATAGAAGACCAGCGCCACGCAGCAGACCAGCAACGCTGTGGCCAACTGGTTGCCCGCCACTCCGGAAAACCACTCCAGCAGCGGCAGCTCGTAGTCGAGCTGTCCGAACCAGGCCGACTGCGCCACCTTCGCGGCGCTCATGATGACGATGGCCAGCAGCAGTACCCCGCCGGCCGAAAGCAGCATCAGAAAACCGACCAGACGGTGTTTCAGAAAGCTGCGTTGCTGCTCCACGCCCCAGGCGTGGTTGACCGCCGAGGTGACCGCGTTGAAGAACCCGAGCGACGCCCAGGTGAGCGCCAGAAAACCGCCGATGCCGAGTTGCACGGTGGACGCGCGAAATGCGTCGAGCTGTCCGGTAATGAACTCGAATTGACGCGGAAAGTATTCGAACGCAAACGCCACTACCTTGTCCCGATCCGTCAAGTCGGCGGTCACCGAGCCCAGCAGCGACAGCATGAGGAGGATGAAGGGAAACAGCGACAGCAGGGCGTAATAGGCAATGGACGCCGCGTGCGTCGGTCCCTCGCTGTTGACGAGTTCACCGATGCCACGCCACGCGGACAGTCCGATGAGGCGCCAGCGGCTCCGGAGGGTCACCCCTCCTCACCTGTCGTGGCGGCGCGCGGATCGCGGATGTCGTGCTTGCGCATCTTGCTGTAGAGCGTCGGACGGTACAACCCGAGGATGCCGGCCGCTTCCTGCTTGTTCCAGTTCGTGCGCTGCAGCGTCTGAAGGATGGTCAGCCGCTCGATTTCCGCCAGCGTGTGGTGCGGCGGTACCGAAAAGCTCGTGGCGGCTCCGTCCTCCCGCAACGATTCCGGGAGATCCTGGGGCTGCATATCCTGCCCCTTGGCCACCAGCACGGCCCGTTCGATGGCGTTTTCGAGTTCGCGCACGTTTCCCGGCCAGCGGAAGCGGATGAGCAACTGATACGCTGCCGGCGATATCTCCTTGAGCGACTTGTTATACCGCTTGTTGAACTGCTGCAGGAAGTGGGAGCACAACAGCGGAATGTCCTCCGCGCGTTCGCGCAGGGGCGGCACCCGCAGCGTAATGGTGTTGATCCGGAAGTACAGATCCTCACGCAGGCGGCCGTCGGCCAGCGCCGCGTCCAGGTCCACGTTGGTGGCGCAAATCAGGCGGAAGTCCACCTGCACCGTCCGGTCGCTGCCAATGGGCCGGAACTCACGCTCCTGCAGGACGCGCAGCAGCTTGGTCTGGAGCACGGCCGGCATCTCGCCGATTTCGTCCAGCATCAACGATCCACCGCGGGCCAGTTCGAGGAGCCCTACCTTGTCGGTGGTGGCCCCGGTGAACGCGCCCTTGCGGTAGCCGAACAGCTCGCTCTCGATGAGGTCCTTGGGC
>CAZZGM010000197.1:5677-6188 GCA_964653955.1 uncultured Bifidobacteriaceae bacterium
GCCCGTCCCGTTCTCGCCCTGGATGCGCACGTTCGCGTCCGAGGCGGCAACCGCGTCCACCAACTCGAAGAGCGCGGCCATCGTCTTGCTCTTCCCCAGGATCTGCTCGAACGAATTGATCTCGCGGAGCCGATCCTGCATCCACGCGTGCTGCCGCCGTTCTTCCACCAGGTCGGCGGCCCGATCGAGGAGGCCCAGCAGCCCCGCCGGGTCCAGGTCCGATTTCTCGAGGAAATAGAACGCACCGGCCTGACCGGCCTCGAGCGCACGCGTGATGCTGCCCTGTCCACTGATCACAATCACCTCGAGCCCGGAGTCGATGGCCTTCAGCGCCTTCAGCACGTCCAGTCCATCCGCGTCCGGCAGCATGAGGTCCAGCAGCACCACCGCCGGCCGCTGCGCGCGGCACGCCTGTTCGGCACGAAAGCCGGAGTTGGCGGTGGTCACGCGGTATCGCGGCGTGCGCGCCGACTGCGCCACGACCGTCTTCAGAAACTCCACGGCTGCTGGA
>CAZZGM010000198.1:0-6183 GCA_964653955.1 uncultured Bifidobacteriaceae bacterium
TGTCGCCACGTTGTACGCGGCACTGAAGCCGTGGGAGGCTGGCGACCCGCGCCCACTCCACCGAGAGATCTGTAGGCACTGGCAAATCAGTTGATACGCTCCATTAGTCCATGAGCGAGACGCCGTTGCTGCTCGAATTCCTGACCTGGTGTGCCGGCGTCGTGGCCGGTGTGCTCGGCGGCATGCTGGGGCTGGGCGGTGGTGTGTTTCTGGTGCCGGCACTGGTGCAGGGGCTCGGCATCTCGATGCCGCAGGCCGTGGCCGTGAGCCTCACCACCGTCATTGCCACCTCCAACGCCGTCTCCTCATCGTCGGTCGGACGCAGCGCCATCAACCTGAGACTCGGGTTCCTGCTTGAACTGGCCACTGTCATTGGCGGGCTGGCCGGAAGCATTGCCGCCGCGTTCATTGCGCCGCGCGCGTTGATGATTACGTTCAGCGCAGTGGTGGGTGGCATGGGCGTATTGACGTTCCTGCGGCGCAACCAGAAGAACAACCTGCCCGCCACGGCGGATCCGGGCGAGTGGGGCGGGCGGTTCGTCGACGAAGGCACGGGCCAGACGGTGACTTATCGCGTGAAGCGGCTGCCGCTGGCACTGGCGACGTCGGCGTCGGCGGGGCTGGTCGGCAACCTGCTGGGACTTGGTGGCGGCGTCATCAAGGTGCCGGTGCTGAGCGCGTGGTGCGGCGTGCCCATGCGGGTGGTGTCGGTGACCAGCGCGTTCATGATTGGCGTCACCGCCACCTCGGGTGCACTGGTGTACCTGGGACGCGGGCTGCTGGTGCCGAGCCTGGCGGCCGCGGCCGTGCTGGGCGTGCGCGTGGGGTCGGGCGTGGGCCTGCGGCTCGGTCAGCGCCAGCCGCCGGCGCGGTTGAAGATCACCCTGTCAGTGGTCCTGATTGTCGTGGCTCTGCTGATGCTGAGGCGCCTGCCATGATCGATCGCCTCTTCGTCGTGCTCGGACACCTGTGCACGGCGCTACTGGCCGGCGGCCTCGTGGCGTCGTGGGTGGTGCCCGATGCACGTTGGACCATGTGGCCCGTGTATGCCGGCCTCGTGCTGCTGATGCTGACGCCGGTGACACGCGTGGTGGTGGCGTGCGCGCGTTACGTCCGGGCAGGCGACCGACGTTCCGCCGCGCTCACCGTGGCCATCCTCGTCATCCTGGCCATCAGCGGCTGGGTGGCAAGCTGACGGACTCCGGCTTGCTTTGGCAGAGCCCTCTCATTCCTCCCACGCAGCCAGACACTGCGCCGACAACGCCGCACCGAGCAGTGGGAACGACCGCACCACGTGCGCGTACTCCTCACGGCCGAGGCCGTAGGCTCGCGCGGCCAGCACGTTGAGGCGTGCATAGGCGCCGGGGGCTTCGTCAATGGACGACACGCGTGACAGGCGGCGCGCGAGGGCTGCGAGCGTGCGGGCTTCGTCCGTTGATGACGCCGGCCGTGGCACCGGCAGCCGTGCCATCAACGCGGCGGTGACATGTGTGGTCATCTGCAGCCGAACGAGGAAGTTGGCCACCAGACTGTTGAGCAGCGCCACCAGCACCCACGTGTCCATCGCAGGAAAGCTGCGGCGAGAGGTGAACACCGTGTGCGTGGCCGTGACGCCGGGCGCGAGGACTGCCGCCAGCAGTGTCAGGCGGTTGGTGGCACTGGCCACGTCGCGATAGCAGACGCGCGCATGTGCCGTGCGCGCCGGTCCGCCGAGGCGCGCGTGAGCGGACGATGCGCGGATGGCGCGCTTCACTTCGTCGATGGCCACGCCAAACGGACGCAGGTGCCGGCCGTCGACGACGGGCAGCCATGGGTCGCCTGCCGCATCGCCCGTGTCGACCGGCGTGCCAGCGGTCCACGGCGCGAAGCAGGCACGATCGTCGGTTGCATTCAATTCGCGCCCGAACCGCACGTTCCAGCCGCGCGCGTCGGCCAGCACTGGATGCTGAAGCGCGCGATGCGCCACTGCCAGGTCCAGCGGCGTGGTGATGGCCGGAACGGTGAGATGGCCGCCATCCCACTGTCGCAGAAAGGTCAGCGGCAGCCGCAGCACCGCATTGGCGTCTTCATCCCGCCCATCGTCTGGCCGCTTCGAGAGATCGCTGGCGTCCGTGAGGCCGCAGCGCAACGGCAGCGTGGAGGTCGTGCCGCCCTGTGTGGCGGACAGCAGTACGAAGCGTGTGCTGCGATGGATGGGGAAAATGGCGCGGCGATTGTCGAAGGCCAGCCAGGTGTCGACCGCGCAACTGTCGAAGAGCCGCCGGCGCAGATGCGCACTGCCCGAGTCGAGCTGGATGCCGCCCGGGAGAATCAGGCCGACCCGTCCGCCGGGCCGGATGGCGTCCAGTGCCCGTTCCACGAACAACTGATAGCAGTTGATCTGTCCCGTGCCGCAGTTGTGATAGTGCCCCGAGGCGCGTACGAAACGCATGAACGTGCGGCCGTCCCGGCGATGCCCGTCGCGCGTGGTGGTGTCGCCCGTGTCGGCGCGAATCATTTCCCAGGGTGGGTTGCCGAGGACGGCGTCGAAGCCCGCATCGAGGCGGCGATGACCGTCTGCGTCGAGGAACACTTCGGGGAACAGCAGTTCCCAGTGGCAGGCACCGTGAACCCGCGCCTCCGATGTTGCGTCCGAGACAAGACGCTCCAGCGTGTCGCGGGCCACCGATGTCGTGCGGCCCGCCAGCAGGTGCTGCACCTCCGCGTAGACGCCGTTTGTCATCCGCGTGCCGCTGAGTGCCAGGCCACACCACACGTCAGCCGCGCGCGACCAACGGCTCAGGCCTTCCGGTTCCCGTGTCAGATGGTCCAGACGGCGTTCCTTGTCGCGAACATCGGCCGGCGTCGCAGACGGGATGTCGGCCAGGCGCAGGCGCTCCGGTACCACCGCGCGCGCCAGGCGTTCGAGAGCTGCTTCGTCGAACAGCGCAAGCTGGTCCGGCATGGACGTGCGCGGGCGGCCACGCGGCGCAGGAGGAGCGCAGAGGTCCATCAGCCGGGCACCCACGAGGCTGTTGCCGGCGGCCAGGTGATGGTCGAGGAAGGTGAGCGGCCGGCCGGCAGCCATCGTGCTCAGCCACAACGACAGGCGCGCCAATTGCACGGCGCGCGGGTTGCGGTCGATGCCATAGAGACAACGTTCCGCGACGGAGCGGCAGAGATCCGCGCGGTCGGCATCCGTGACATCGCCGGCGGCCCACGTGCCATCCCGTACCAGCGCCTGCTCGGCATGGTCCGTGAGGTAGCGGCAGGCCGCCACCAGGAACGCGCCGCTGCCCATCGCGGGGTCGAGGACGCGCAGAGCGAGGATGCCGCTGGCGTCGAGGCCATCGACCAGGGGTGCCAGCGTACGGCGGACGAGAAAGTCGGTGACGGTTCGCGGCGTATAAAAGCTGCCGGTGGTCTTGCGTTCCGACGAAGTGGCGCGCAGCACCAGCCGTGTGCCTTCGCGGACCGGTTCGAAATCGAGCACACGTTCGTAGACGGCACCCAGTTGTTCGACGCCAAGGTCGACGAACGAGATCCGCTCTCGCCCTCCGCGATGACACATGGTTCCCAGGGCCATTACGGCACTGGCGGCAACGTGGTCCGGCAGGTGGTGTTCACCGAGCGGCGTTCGCGCCGGTGCAAACAGACGCCCGTTGAACGCGGTGACCTGGAGGTCGTCGGCGTCGCAGCCGGCATGGGCGAGGCGTGACAAGGCCTGCAGCGTGGCCCACGTGCCCGGCGCGGCGGCATCGGCCAGCACGCGCCGGCAGAGCGTATCCATGCCATAGGCCTCGCGATACACCTCGTGCCAGGTCGGCACGAGCCGCCTGGCCTCGGCAAAGAAGAGGAACAGCAGGCGATAGACGATGGTCAGCGACTGATCGAGGAGGTGACGATCGTTCACGGCACGTGGTGCGCGGCGCCGGCGCGGCAATGGGGCACCAAACGTCTGGAGCAGAAGGCTGAGCGCGTCCAGCACACCCGTGCCGAGCGTGGCACACACGGCCTGGCCTTCGGCCTCGCTGTCGTTGACGTGACGGCGCAACATGCCGAGCTCGGCACTACGATCGGCACCGCTGACGGACAAGAGCGCTTCGGCGCGTGCCGTATGCCACAGCGCGGCCAGCGTTCGCCGGTCGTGAGCTGCGGCATCGAGGTCGATTGTGAGCGCGCACCGCGCCCACGGCCGCGTCGCGTCGACAATCGTCAGGATCGTGCCGTTGATGAACACGGCCCATGGCAGTCCGGCGGCCAGACTGGTACCAATCGCCTGACGCCACACGGTGGCGGCCGGCGTGCCCCAGGCCGTGCACAGAAGCGTGGCTGCGGGGCTGCGGCCGTGTTCGAGAACGGCGGCAATGGCAGGGGCCGCGGAACCAGGCGTTGCCGGCGCGGCCTGCGACACCACGAAACCAAGATGACGCAGCAGCGGATGAGCGGCCACGTCGAACACCCGTCGCGGCGCCGACGCGGGTCCGAGCGTCTGGACACAGGCGCGCCACCAGCGGACGTAGGCGCGCGCCCACGACTGGTCCACGGGCGTGGTGCCGTCGTCGACCAGCGCGTCGAGAAAACGGCCCGAGAGCAGGTTGCCGCTGACGCCGGGAATCATTGGCCCGCACCAATGGTCAGAGGCAGCACGCCGGCCACGCGCAGGTGAACCGTGCCGGGCGTTCGGGTCAACTCGCGCGTGCGGGTCGGCTCGTGGTGAGTGTTGCCCGGGTCGAGCCAGGTCAGGCGGCGCTGGACGTGCGCGAGCAGATGAAGGCGGCTGGCCTCCATGCGGGAGGCGTCCCGAAGGCCGCGGCGGTCGAACAGCGACGGCTGCGTTTGGCGGCGCTGCGCCCGTGCCATGGACGTGGCAATGGCCTGGAGCCGATCCCGTGCCGCAGCCCAGGTGCCAGTGCCAGTGGCGGTGCCACGGCACGGGAGTGCGTCCACGGCTGCTGCGTGTACGCGTGTATCGCGCGCTACCGCGCGACACACCTGACGCCATGCCCGGCGATGGGGTGGCGAGCGCGTGAGCGTCACCATTACGGCCACCGGTTCCTGCGCGTGCATGCGGCCGGAGGCGTGGAGCGTCGTGGCCACGAACAGGACCACGACTGCCGTGGGCCGCGTGCGGCGAGGCGGCATGGTCCAGCCGCCGGATGCGCTCGTGGTATGTGCGGCGCCGGCTGCCAACGCACGTCGATGTGCCAGCCGCACGGCCTCGACGCGTGCCCGCTGCGGCAACTCGATGGCGCGCGGACCATGGCTCTGTTCCGCCGCGCTGCCGCGGTCGGCCGGGATGTCCATGCCCGTGAGCACCGCCTCCGGGCCGGGCACGGGCCGCGTGATGCCCGCGGCTGGTGTTGCCATCTCCAGCAAGGCGGCGCGGAGGGCTGGTTCGAGAGGAGCAAGCGCGCTCAGATCCTGTTCGGCCCGCAGCGCCTTCGACACCATCCGTGCCACGACGGTTTGCTCGAACGAGTCGCGGGCAGTCAGGTGCACGGCATGCACCGTGTGCTGCTGCCCCAGGCGATCCACACGGCCAATCCGCTGTTCGAGCCGCTGGGGATTCCACGGCCATTCGAGCGTGACCACCAGACGTGCGCGATGCTGCAGGTTCTGGACGTGCAGGGCCAGACGCAGGATGAAGTCGTCGTATGCGATGTCGACGAGGAACTCGGCCGCCGCCGTCTCGACGACGTCGCGGACGGCGGCCTCGACGCCGGGGTCCAGGCGGGAGCGCGCGTGGTCGGCGGGCGTCTCCAGTCCGGGCGCGACGACTCGCGTGAGCACGAGCGTCGCGAGGTGCTGTAGGTCGCCGGGGCCGAGCTCGACGCCGAGGTGCCGCTCCGCAAGACGCGCCAGGATCGCGGCGACCTCCTGCTGAGCCGGACGCGGATCCGCCGCGGCGGTCTCGAGTCCGCGATCCTGCGACACCCGATCGGCCGCGATCGCGATGTGCATGACGACATCCGCGATGCCGATCTCGTTGACGAAGTATCCGAGGCCGCCGAGCTCGGCGACGAGCGCGTCCTTGAAGGGCCCGAACGCGGCCGCGCCGACCGAATGCTCGCCGAGCGTCCGGCGCAGCGCGACGAGATCGAACGATCCGGCGTCCATCTCGTCGTGCGCGAGCCGGCTCAGCAGGCGCCGCTGCTCCATCTCGGTTCCGCGCAGTCGTGCCCGGGACGCCGAGCGCTCGAG
>CAZZGM010000199.1:0-5387 GCA_964653955.1 uncultured Bifidobacteriaceae bacterium
TACACGCTCGACTTCGGGGCGTCGGACACACTCGACGTGGACGTGCTGGAGCGTGAGGTGCTGACACCGCTGCTCGGCATTACCGACGTCCGGACCGATACACGCATCGAGTTTGTTGGCGGTATCCGTGGAACGGCGGAACTGGAGCGGATCGTCGACGGCGGCTCGCACGCCGTGGCGTTTTCGATGTTCCCGGTTTCGACCGGCGATCTGATGCGCATTGCGGGCGGCATCATGCCGCCCAAGTCCACCTGGTTCGAACCCAAGCTTCGGGACGGCCTGCTGTCCCACGTCATCGCGTAGAAAGGGTCCCCAATGACAGTGCTCGTGGCCGACAAGTTCGAACAGTCTGGAATCGATGGTCTGGCGGCGGCCGGGTGCGAGGTGCTGTTCAGGCCGGACCTCTCCGGCGATGCGCTCACCGAGGCGCTGGCATCGACGCGGGCCGAGGTCCTGGTGGTGCGTTCCACGCAGGTGACCGAGGCCATGCTCGACGCCGGTGCCCTGGCACTGGTCGTGCGCGCCGGTGCCGGGGTCAACACGATTGATCTGGCGGCTGCGTCACGCCGCGGTATCTATGTGTCGAACTGTCCCGGCAAGAACGCCGTGGCCGTGGCCGAACTCGCCATGGGGCTCATCCTGGCGCTCGATCGCCGGATTCCCGACAACGTGGCCGACTTGCGCGCGGGTACCTGGAACAAGAAGGAGTACTCGAAGGCGGGCGGCCTCATGGGCCGCACGCTGGGCCTGCTGGGGTTTGGCAACATCGGACAGGAAGTGGCGCGCCGCGCGCGGGCGTTCGGCATGCCGGTGCTGGTGTGGAGCCGCCGCTTTGCCGCGGACGCCGACGCCAGGCGCCAGGCGGAGGAGCTGTTCGACCTTCGGGTCGTCGACGCCGCCGAGGACCTCGTGGCGCAGTCGGACATTGTCAGCGTGCACCTCGCGCTGGGGAAGGACACGCGCGGCTTCGTGAATGCCGCCCTGCTGGGACGTATGAAGCCGGGCGCGTTTTTTATCAACACGGCCCGCGGCGAAGTAGTGGATGCCGCGGCGCTCGAGACCGCGGTGCGCGAGAAGGGCCTGCGCGTGGGGCTGGACGTTTTTGCCGCCGAGCCATCGGCAGCCACGGGCGCGTTCGCCGATCCGCTCGTGGGCCTGCCCACTGTCTACGGTACGCACCACATTGGCGCGTCCACCGACCAGGCGCAGGACGCCATTGCCGCCGAAACCGTGCGGATTGTCCGCACGTTCAAGGAAACCGGCCGCGTTCCCAACGTCGTCAATCTGGCCCGCCAGACGCCGGCCACGCACATGCTCGTCGTGCGTCACCGGGACCGCCCCGGTGTGCTGGCGCATGTGTTCGATCGCCTGCGGGCCGCGTCGCTCAACGTGCAGGAAACCGAAAACATCATCTTCGATGGCGCCGCGGCGGCCGTGGCCCGCATCAATGTCGATGGGGCACCTTCGGCCGACACCGTCGACGCCATTCGTCACGGGCACGAGGACGTGCTCGATGTGCAGGTAGTGGCGCTATAAACTACACAACTGTCATGTCCACCACCGTTCATCGTCTTTTCAATTTCTCGGCAGGTCCTGCTGTCCTGCCACTGCCTGTTCTCGAAGAGGCGCAACGCGACCTCGTGGCACTGCCCGGCGTCGGCATGTCGGTGCTCGAGGTCAGCCACCGCTCGAAGGTGTTCGAGGGCATCCTCGCGCAGACGGAAGCCGACCTGCGCACGCTGGGCGGCGTGCCGGCCAGTCACAAGGTGCTGTTCCTGCAGGGCGGCGCCTCGCTCCAGTTCTCGATGGTCCCGCTCAACCTGATGGGCGACGGCCAGTCCGCGGACTACATCGTCACCGGCGGCTGGGCGCAGAAGGCCGTCAAGGAGGCCAAGCGCGTCGGGACGGTGAAGATTGCCGGTACCACCGAGGCCGAAAATTTCTCACGCATCCCCCGCCAGGACGAACTCACGCTCGACCCGTCAGCGGCGTACGTCCATATGACGACGAACAACACGTTGTTCGGAACCGAGTGGGCCGCCGAGCCCGAGGTGGGTGACGTGCCGCTCGTGGCCGACGCCTCGTCCGACATCTTCAGCCGGCCCATTGACGTGTCGAAGTACGGCCTCATCTACGCGGGTGCGCAGAAGAACCTTGGTCCGTCCGGCGTCACGCTGGTCATCATCCGTGAAGACCTGCTGGCCCGCTCGTCGAAGTCGCTGCACACGATGCTCAACTACGCGGTGCATGCCGAAAACGGATCGATGTACAACACGCCGCCCTGTTTCGGTATTTACCTGATGGGCCTCGTGATGAAGTGGGCGCTGGCCGAAGGCGGCCTGACGGCCATCGAAGAGCGGAACCGCCGGAAGGCGGCCAAGCTCTACGCCGAAATCGATCGGACCGGTTTCTACCGTGGTACGGCGGCGGCAGACAGCCGGTCGCAGATGAACGTGACCTTCCGTCTGGGCACCGAAGATCTCGAGAAGCAGTTCGTGAAGGAGTCCACGGCTGCCGGACTCGACGGGCTCAAGGGACACCGTTCGGTGGGCGGCATGCGCGCCTCCATCTACAACGCGTTCCCCGAAGCCGGGGTCGACGCGCTGGTGGAGTTCATGCGAGAGTTCGAGCGCAAGAACGGCTGATCGATTTTATTGCTGGCCGCTCAGCTTTCACCGCCGGGCGGCCGGTGAGGCCGTGTGCCACGCCGGCGGCCGCCACGGCGGCGCCGGCGGCGAGGTCCAGCGTCGCCGCCTGGCGCGTTTCCGTCCGCTTCGCCTTCGGGTTTCGGCAATACACCGGTCGCCTCGATAAATCCCTTCCAGTGCTCGACCGTTTCCGGTGCCTGGCCGTGGATCTCGAGCCACGTGAGTGCCTCGACAAACGGGCTCCTGTGCATCAGCCCGCGTTTGGCGCGCGGTGACGATTCCATGTCCCGTAGTCGGCCCTGTATCGACAGCACCTGACGCAGGCGTTCGGAATCGCGGCGGGCCACGGGCAAGATCCCGATGTGCATGACCGGTGGCTTGGGTCGCCGATCACGCCGGCCGGCTGCCCACAGGCGCCCGCGCGGCCGCCGTGCGAGGTCGTCGTTGTCCGGCTCTTCGACCGTGTCGTCGGGTTCGGGCGTCGACCAGCGGGGCATGAGTCCGATGGGCAGCAGCAGTGATCCCAGCAGCACCGGGTTGGTCAGTTCCGGCGGAATGTCCGTGGAGCGGCGCCGGTAGGTGTCGAGTGCACGGAGCGATTCCCACAGCGGTTCGTGGGCGGCCTTGCGCTGCAGTTCCGGCGTCACCGGCTCCAGCAGTCCGTGCTCGGCCAGCATCCGGAACGTGCGCTCCGCGGCGCCGGAACGGAGCACCTTGTAGTACTCCTCCACCAGACGCGCCGGCGCGGCACTGGCCAGCAACTGCCGTTCGGAGCGGATGGCCTCGATGATGGGGGGATCCAGCGTGAAGTCGAGGCGCGCGGCAAACGCCACGGCTCGCAGCATCCTGACGGGATCCTCGCGGAAGCGGACCTGCGGGTCGCCTATCGAACGAATGACGCGCTGCTTGAGGTCCTCGAGTCCGCCGACGTGGTCGATGAGCGAAAACGTCGCAATGTCGTAAAACAGCGCGTTGATGGTGAAATCGCGGCGGAAGGCGTCCTCGGCGGGTGTCCCGAACGTATTGTCGTGGCGCGCATGAGCATCGCGCCCGGTCCGTTCGCCGCCGTCCGGCGCCGGGGCATCTTCGGCCTGGGGCGGAACGGTTTCGTCGTCGGCGGGCTCTACCGGCTCGTCCGGTGGCACGTGACGCCGGAACGTGGCCACCTCGATGGTCTTGGTGCCGAAGCGGACGTGTGCGAGCCGGAATCGCCGGCCGATAATCCAGCAATTCCTGAACAGTTTCTTGATTTGGTACGGGTGTGCATCCGTACCGACGTCGAAGTCTTTCGGCGTGCGGCCGAGAAGCAGGTCGCGAACACCGCCCCCGACGAGGTAGGCGGTGTAGTTGAAGTCCCTGAGCCGGTAGAGGACTTTGAGGGCGTCGGAATCGATGTCCTTGCGCGAAATCGGGTGCTCGGCCCTTGGCACGATCACGGGGGCGGCCATTCAGCCCGACATTGTACCAGCGTGTTACGATGCCCCCTGGGCTCGACGCCGTGTTATTTCCTTCAATTGTCCGCCGTGCCCTGCTGCTGGGCGTCTGTGCGCTCGTGATGCTGCCCTCGGCGGCCCTGGCCACGAGAGCCGATCTGGCGCGTGCGCTCGTCCTCTACAACCAGCGGCAGTTCGACGAGGCCATCGAAGCGGCCCTCGAGGCGCGCAAGACACCGGAAACGAGAGATGCCGCGTCCGTGGTCCTGGCCCGCGCGCATCTGGAGCGGTACCGCGAACGTGTCGACCCCACCGACCTTGGCGCTGCGCGCGAGGCATTGAGTTCCGTCCGCGTCTCGTGGCTGGCGCCCCGCGTGCGGGTCGAGTACCTGCTGGCCATGGGCGAGGCGCTGTTTCTCCAGGACGATTTCGGGGCCGCCGCCGCCCTGCTGGCCAGCAGCGTGCCGGCCGGCCGCGCGGAAGATTCCGCGCTGGCCGAGTCTCTCATCGACTGGTGGGGAAGCGCCGTGGAGCGTCAGGCCGACCTGGCCGAGCCGGACGAACGGCGTGAGCTGTTCAGCCGTCTGGCTGACCAGATGGACGAGGAGCTGTCACGGGCACCGGATTCGGCTGCCGCCGTCTACTGGCGGGTGGCCGCCCTGCGGGGCGCCGGTGACACCGTGGCCGCGTGGAATGCCGCCATCGCCGGCTGGGTGCGCGCGCGGCTGACGGGAGAACGGGCCGCCGGGCTCAGGTCCGACCTCGACAAGCTCGTGCTGCAGGGCGTCATTCCTGACCGCGTCCGTCCGCTGGCGTCGGCCGACCGTGAGGTAGCCGCGTTGCAGATGCGCGCGGAGTGGGAGCTCGTCAAGCAGCGCTGGCGCTGACACGCGCGCCACGCTCTACGGCTTCGCGTCCTTCCAGTTCTCCCCGACACCCACGTCCACGTCCAGCGGCACGCGCAACGGCACGGCGCCGGCCATCACGCGCTGGACGAGGGCGGCGGTGCTGTCGGCATCGGCCTCGGGCGCCTCGAACAGCAGTTCGTCGTGCACCGTCAGGATCATGCGCGCACCCGTCCCGGCTTCGTGCAGTGCGTCGTTCGCGTCAATCATCGCGCGCTTCAGGATGTCGGCGGCCGTGCCCTGGATGGGCAGGTTCACGGCCACCCGCTCGGCGGCCGCCCGCACCTGTCCATTGCGGCTCGTCACCTCCGGCACCAGCCGCCGCCGGCCGAACATCGTCTTGACGACACCCGTACGCCGCGCTTCGTCCAGGGTCTGGTCGATGAAGGCGCGCACGCGTG
>CAZZGM010000199.1:5397-6168 GCA_964653955.1 uncultured Bifidobacteriaceae bacterium
GGACTCGCAGCCGTACCACTTTCCGAGGGACAGCTTCCTGCTCGGCGTGTTCGATGAACTGCTGCGCCACCGTCTGCGGCACGCCAATATCCCTGGCCAGCGTGAAGGCGGTCTTTCCGTACAGCAGTGCGTAGTTGATGATTTTCGCGCGCCGCCGGAGCTCGTGCGGGTCCAGACCACTGTCCGCGCCAAAGACCTTCAGCGCCGTCTGATCGTGAATGTCGTCGCCACGCTCGAAAGCCGCCATGAGTGTTTCGTCGCCGGACAGGTGCGCCAGCACGCGCAGCTCGATTTGCGAGTAGTCGGCAGAAATCAGCCGCCATCCTGGCGCGGCAACGAACGCACGGCGGATCTCCCGGCCGATTTCCGTGCGAATGGGAATGTTCTGCAGATTGGGATCGCTGCTGCTCAGGCGCCCGGTAGCGGCCACGGCCTGGTTGAACTGCGTGTGCACACGGCCCGTCTCGGGATTGACCAGCAGTGGCAGTGCATCGATGTAGGTACCCTTGAGTTTGGCGAGTCCTCTCCAGTCGAGCACGAGCCGCGGAAGGTCGTGGGTGACCGCCAGCTCCTCCAGGACCTCGACGGCCGTGGAGGCCGTTCGTGTCGTTCCCGTACGTTTCAGCACCGGCAGCTTCAGCTTGTCGAACAGCACTTCCGCCAGTTGTTTGGGCGAGTTGATGTTGAACGTCTCGCCAGCCAGCGCGTAGATGTCCACGGCCAGGTGGGTGAGTTCCTGATCGACGTGTGCGGCCTGCCCGTGCAATCGTC
>CAZZGM010000200.1:0-4143 GCA_964653955.1 uncultured Bifidobacteriaceae bacterium
CTCAGGCTCGTGTATTGAGGTGCTGCAGGTAATCGCCAGAGACGATGCGCCCGGCCTGGCCGAGCGGGGCGTTGTAGAAGTACGCCCAGGCGGGCTGGACGCCGCCACCTTCCAGGGTGACATCGGTGAGCACACGCAAATAGAGGCTGCGCTCCGGCTCCCCCTGCCTGACGCCTTCAATCTCGTCGAGCGTGGACAACGCCGCCGGTGCGTCCAGCAGTTCGTACACCTCGCCCGCCACCATGCTGCCATCGTCCGCCGGAACCGCGGCCGGATAGATGCCCAGGTCGAACAGCGCCGCCTGGATGCGGCCGCGCCCGACAAAGCGCATGTGCGCGTCGACGCGCTGCCGCCCGGGCCGGCGAAAAGGTGTCATCAGGGTACCGTAGAAGAACACATGCTCGGACACGAAGGACCTGCGCTGAGGCAGTGTAGGAGTGCCTCGGACAGGCAGTCAAGCTCGTTACGCCTCGCCGTAGCGGCCGAAGGCCTCGAAGGCGGGCGGTTCACCTCGCCGGCTTCTGTCCCGCCAGTGCCTCGAGCGCGTCGAAAAACTCGCTGGGAATGCTGAACGACAGCGCCACCGTCCGCCCTTCGCCCGAAAGCTGCAGCGAGTCCACCATCTGCTGCATGCCGGGACGGCTGCCCGACTGGAGTCTAGCCATGGCCAGGAGCCCACGTGCCATGTCGCGCAGGTTCTGCGCCGCCTCTTCGTCGCGCGCTTCGGCCTTGAGCACGCCGCTCACGCCGCCGTTCACGTGTCCGGCCGCCGAAAACCACGACAACGTCGGCAACTGGGCCTGTACCTCTGACGGCAGGCGGACATCGCGCGCCAGCGCGTCGAAGCGGCCGACCGCCCAGGCGTTGCTCGAATCCAGATCCGCCACCAGGCGCATGAGTTCGTTGTTGGACACCACGTTCCGATTCTCGACACCGGCGTCGATGGCCCGCTTCACGGCACTGAGACTCCCCAGCGCCACCAGATCGGCTTCGACGAAGCCCACGGCCATCGTCCCACGCTGGTTCCGCTCGGTGTGCGTCAGCACACGTTTGCCGCGATAGTCCTCGGCCTGCCCGCCGTGTTCGAGCGCCAGGGCCTCGAGCCGGCCGGGCTCGAAGCGCCCACGCGCCAGCACCAGCGCCGATTCTTCGTTCGATGTCTGCTGGCCGCCCGGCATGAATGCCGCCACCACCGAATCGATGTCGCGTTCGATGTCGACGCCGGTCTTGCGCTCGAACTCTTCACGCTCGGTCGACGAAGGCTGCTTCTCGCGGAAGCGCTGACGGAACTCCGAATTCATGACGTCGCGCACGTTGGCAAACGCCACCACGGCCGTCTCCTGCGGGATGTACTGCAGTTCGTTGGGCGCGGCCGCCCGCGACATCAACGAGACCGGCAGGCCGACATACGACGCAACCAGACCAGTCCCCAGCCCGATCAGCAGAATGGCCCCGGACACCAGCAGGAAGTAGCGGGTCTTTTTGGACATGTGGCGCTCCCTGTAGCCTATTACGAGACCGTCGCTGATGGGGTTCCTGGCCGGCGCCTGTCGAGCCTGCCGCCACGGCCGTTTACGGGGACGAACGGCAGCCCCGGCGCCTGCCGCGCGTCACTGCTCGAGCACGTACTCCCGCCGCTCCACCGCGCGCGTGGCCAGCCAGAGAAACAGCGCCGTCAGCGCCAGCAGCCAGCCAAGGGCCGTGGCCAGCGGCAGCGTTTCACGGAACAGTCCCTGGATGATGCCCGTGACCCCGTCGGCCGGCATGGCGTGCGGGACGATGGCCTGGAGATAGTGGGCCACGGTGAAACGTTTCAGGTAGCCGGGCAGCACCAGGACGGCGGGCTCCCAGGCAAAGGTGAACGCCAGGCCAATGATGAGCGGACGCTTGAACCACGCGCCCACGAACGCGAACAGCGCCCCGTACACCGCCAGTCCCAGTCCCAGCAGGCCCAGGTCCGTCAGCAGCATCGGAAACGAACCGGCCACCTGCCGGAACGGCACGACCAGGAAATAGACCAGCATCACGGCCGGCAGCACCACCAGTGCCGTGCACGTGAGATAGGCCAGGTACTTCCCCAGCAGCACCGCCCCCCTGGGCACGGGCCGCGTGAAGAGATAGGTCAGCGTCTTGTCCTCCACCTCGTCGGCCATGAGTGCCGTGCCGTAGAACACGGCCAGCACCGGGACGATGAAGCGGAGAAACAACATCCAGATCATCACGCCAAACACGCCGGCACCGTCGACGGCTCGCCCGTTGACGCGGAGCGCGGTCATCCCGAACACGTCGAGCGCGCGAACGATGAGCGCCAGCAGGACCGGTCCGCCCACGACCAGGGCCATGAAGACCGTGCGGCGCGACCACAACATCTCGCCCAGCGAGAGGTCGAACACGCGGCGTGCGGCGGTGAAGTAGCCGGGCGTCATTGTTTCACCAGGAAGCGGAACACAGCCTGCAGATTGTCATCCGGCGACTGGACCTCGTCGATGGCTCCTGCTTCGCCAGTCGCGGCCAGTTCGGTGAGCCGCGCATAAAAACGGTCCGGACGGCTCGTCTCCACCACCACCGCGCCCGGCTCGAACTTCAGGCTCAGCACATCGTCGTCGGCAAGAAACCGGCGTGCGAGCGCGCGCGGGTCGGAGCCACGCACGTACACCGTGTGCGGATGCGTGTCGATGAGATCGCGAATCTGGTGGACGTTGCCTTCCGCGACAATGCGCCCGTTGTTGATCAGGAGGATGTTGGACGTCATCGCCTCCACCTCGTGCAGGATGTGGCTGGAGACGATGATGTGCTTGCCGGCTCGGGCCCAGTCCTTCACGAGACGGATGGTGCGCCGGCGCATCAGCGGATCCATGCCGGTGAGCGGCTCGTCCAGAATCAGCAGTTCGGGATCGTGGACCAGCGCCTGGGCCAGTTTCACGCGCTGGCGCATGCCCTTGCTGTAGGCGCCAATTTTCTGGTCGGCGGCCGGCAACAGCTCCACCTTGTCGAGCGCGGCTCTGGCCGCGGTCTCGGCTTCGGCGTCGCCCAGGCCGTTCAGCCGCACCAGTGCCGTCACCCACTCCAGACCGGTCATCCGCTCGTAGAACGCGTCCTGCTCGGGACAGAACCCGATGCGCGCATACACGCGTGGATTGCCCCAGATGGCTTCGCCCAGTACCTGGATGTGCCCCTGGCTCGGCTTGAGCTGCCCGGTCATCAGTTTCATGAACGTGCTCTTGCCCGCGCCGTTCGGCCCCAGCAGCCCGGTAATGCCGGGAGGAATGGCCACGGTCACGTCGTTCAGGCCGTTGATCTGCCCGTACCACTTCGACAGGTGCTCGGCATGCACGAGCGCGCCGGGCGCGGCGAGCGGTGCCCCGGCCGCTGGAGGTGTCGCCGTACTCACGTGACAATCTCCACGCCCTTCACGCGGCGTGACAGCACCACACCGGCGCCGGCAATCAGCGCGACGATGGCCATCAGAGCGGCGGCGGGCGGCAGGTCGTATCGCGGTGGCAGGCGGAAGATGACATCACCCAGTTGTTCGAGCGCGTCACCAGGTGAAATCCACGCGAAGCGGCTGGAACCCGTGATGCCGCGCAGTGCCTGGAACAGCGACCCGGTGAAAAACATCAGTCCCGCGTACATGATGCCCACGAACCGGCTGCTCTTCGAGAGCGACGACAGTGCCAGCATGGTGGTGGACGCCAGCAGGATCTGGACGAACGAGAACAACGTGATGGCGGGCAGCAGGTAGGCGTTGTTGAGAATGAACGCGCTTCCCGCAAACACGGTCTGCACCAGCAGCAGCCCGACGGCCGGCAGCCAGGTCACAAACAGCAGAAAGACGCAGAGGATGGCCATCTTGCCGGCAATGTATTCGGCCGCCGTGAGCGGCTTTGAGAGATACAGCGGCAGGGCATTGGCGCGGCGATCGTTGGCAATGAGCCCGGCCCCGACCCAGATGGTGACAAAAAACACGAACACGCCCTGCTGGTCGAGAAACTCGCGGAACGTCTCGGCGCGCGGTGCCAGGAACGCGGCCTGCTGGAGGTTGGCCGAGGCATAAATCTGCACCGCTCGTACGACAAACGGCGCCCAGGCAAACAGCATGAGACCGAGAAACGCCCGCTTGCTCATGATGGCGCGGATGCCCGC
>CAZZGM010000200.1:4153-6165 GCA_964653955.1 uncultured Bifidobacteriaceae bacterium
GCCAGGCTCGCCCCACGGCCGACCGTGTGCCGCCGTATCGCCGATACCCCTGATCGTGAATCGGCATGGCTCAGGGCTCACCCACCGCCCGTGCGAAGACGTCCTCGAGTGTCGGCATGCTCGGACGCAGATGCCGCACCTGCACGCCCTCGCGGGCGGCGAGCACGAAGAGATGACGAGCACCGGCATCCGTCGCCGCGACAGGCTCACCGCCCATACCGGCCGGTTCGATCTCCTCGCCGGGTACGAACACGCGGATGACGTCTTCGTCCGTATCGTGGCACTCGAGCCCCTCGCTCTGGAGCACGGCAACGAATCGGCCCTGGTCGCCCTTGACACGCAGTTCGTACACCCGGCCGCGCGTCCCCTTGAGCGCGGCAATGGGCCCGGCGGCGGCAATGGCGCCCTTGTCCACCACCACGACGTGATCGCAGGTGTCTTCCACATCCGGCAGGAGGTGTGACGACAGAATCAGATTCACCTGCTTGCGGTGCGCGAGGTCGCGGATGAGTTCCAGCATTTCCTCGCGCCCCTTCGGGTCCATGCCGTTGGTGGGTTCGTCGAGAAACAGCAGGTCGGGATCGTGGACGATGGCCTGGGCCAGCTTGATGCGCTGCTTCATGCCGGTCGAATAGGTTTCGAGGTTGCGGTAACGCGCCTCGCCCAGTCCGACGTAGAACAGCACCTCGTGCGCCCGCTGCATGGCATCGGCAGGCGGCAGTCCGGACAACTGTCCGCAGTAGGCCACGAACGACACCGCGTTCATGCCGGGAATGTGCGCATCGCTCTCCGGCATGTAACCAATCCGCGCCCGCACCTCCAGCGGCTCACGCGCCACGTCGAGCCCCAGTACGCGCATGGTGCCGCTATCGGGCGTCACGAATCCCAGCAGCGTCTTGATGAGCGTGCTCTTGCCTGCGCCGTTCGGACCGAGCAGGCCGACAGCACCCGCACCGAACGTGGCCGTGACATCACGCAGCGCCCAGTTGCGGCCGTAGCGGACGCTCAGCTGGCGGCATTCGACGACGGACGCATCCGACGACGATGGGCCGGGCGTGGCCGGGGCGTCCGGGGGTTGTACGGACATGCAGTGGAGTAGACGAAGGCTCGCGTCAGAGCGTTCCGCGCAGCCCGAGTGCGTCGGCCTGTTCGCGCATGAACACGATCACGTTGGTGATGTGCTGGTCGAGCGGAAGACCGACCAGTTCCGCGCCGCGCTTCAGGTGTTCGCGAGGCACCTGACGGGCAAACGCCTTGTCCTTCATCCGTTTCACGACCGACGAGGCTTCGAGATCGAGAATACTCTTCGACGGGCGCACCAGCGACGCCGCGGTCACGAATCCCGCCATCTCGTCGCACGCCACCAGCGTTCGTTCGAGCGGCGTGTCCGGCTCCACGCCCGTAATCTCCCAGGCATGCGACTGGATGGCTCGCATCACCCAGTCGGGATATCCCAGCGCGCGCAGATGCTCGCAGCCCTTGTTCGGATGATCTCCGAGGGTCGGGAACCGTTCGTAGTCGAAGTCGTGGAGCAGGGCCACGACGCCCCATTCTTCCTCGCTGGCCCCCTGCTGCCGGGCATAGCCGCGTACCGCGGCTTCGACGGCCAGCGCATGCTTGCGCAGGCTCTCGCTCTGGGTCCATTCCGTCAGTAACTGCCACGCGGCATCTCGAGACACGGTCATGCGCGTAACGTTACAGGTTCGAGGTTCAAAGTTCAAAGGTCCAGCGTGCTGGAAAAGCCGGGCGTCCGGCCGGCGGCCACGTCCAGCGCCTTCCGGACCACCGCCACCGCGTGCGGATTGACGCCATAGGCCGGCAACTCCTCCACCGTCACCCACGCCACCTCGTCGGCATCCGACCCCGGCGCCGCATCCCCATCAGCGGCCCGGCAGACGTAGTCGAAGATGACGAAGTGGAAACGCACGCGTCCGGCGCGGTCGCGATGAATCCGATCGAACACCTCTACGAGTGGTCCCACCTCCACCGTCAGGCCCGTTTCTTCCTCCAAC
>CAZZGM010000201.1:0-1964 GCA_964653955.1 uncultured Bifidobacteriaceae bacterium
TCGTGGTCGTCGTCGTTGTGCCCATGACCGCCGTGATCGTCCTCGTCGCCGTGGCTGTGGAACTCGCCGGCAAAGGGCACGCCGTAGCGCGATTCTTCGACGCCGTAGCCGAGGCCGAAGAACGCGCGCTCGCCGGCATAGCCAACGCCGGCCTTGCCGGATGAGAAGCGCGTGCCGGAGTTGTCGATGGTCCCGGACGGGGTGCCATAGTCACCGGTGCGCCGGCCGTGGCCGCCGGCCCAGAACGACCAGCGGTTGTGGCCGTATTCGATGTTCGTGCTGATGCCGCCCTGGGCGTTGGTCGTGCCGCCGTCAACCAGCATCTGTCCGCGCACACCGTTGAAGGGCGAGTTGCGGAATGCTTCCTGCGGCGTGATGGCATTGACGACGCCGCCGACGGCGTTACTGCCATAGAGCAGAGTGGCCGGCCCCTTCACCACCTCGATACGATCCATGCTGGCGGGATCGATGGTTGTGCCATGGTCGCCGGACTGGCTCGAGAGGTCACCCGACCGGATGCCGTCCTGCATGATGAGCACGCGGTCGCCGTCGAAGCCGCGGATGATGGGACGGCTGCTGCCGGGACCGAAGCTCCGGCTGGCCACGCCGGGTTCACGCTTGAGGACATCGGCCAGGGTCGGTCCCGAGTTTTCGGCAATGCTGAAAAAGTCGACGCTGTTCACCGAGTTGAAGGCGTCGAAGGGCGTGACCGCCGGGCCGGCGGTGACCGTGAGTTGCTCCTGGATGGCGCTGAAACGCAGGGCAAAGTCCGCGTCGACCGCGGCGGCCGCCACATCAACCGTGCGGCTTTCGGCGGCCAGCAGGTCGCGCTGTGCCACCACGGTATAGGTGCCCGGGGGTAGTCCGGCCACGCGATAGCGGCCATCGGCATCGGTATGCGTCGTCCGCCGGGCTTCCACGACGATGATCAAGGCACCGTGGATGGGGTCGCCGTTCACCTCGAAGGTGACCGTGCCCTGAATGACGCCGTCGGCCCGGCCAGCCGGCGCCTGTGCGGCGCTGACGGGCAGGCCAGGTATCGCCGACAGCAGTACGGCCAGGAGCGGCACCAGCAAACGCTTGATTCCAAAAGGGTTCGGTGAGGTCAAGGCAGCGCGGTTCATATCAGTCGCCGATTGTACGGAGGGAGTCCGCGAGCGGCCGTTTCAATTCACATGAATGGTTGATTCAGGCCAATGAGTGGTCGAATTTGGCGAACGTCTGGCGCGTGGCGGCCTGGCTGGCGGCTCGTCGGTCATGGCGTTCCGTTCGTCGCCTCTGACCGGCCATCCATCGGTTTTCCGTGGGCGGCGTTCCAGATGGATCGCTAACGTGCGATGCATGCTGGAAGCGGCCGCGCTGACGAAGCGCTACGACCCGTACGTCGGCGTGGCGGCGTGGCTCGAGTCGTACAAGCAGAACGAGTTCAAGTATGCCGCACACCCGGCGCCCGTGGCCGAACGCATCACGCTCGGCCTGACGTTGATGCTCCTGCCGGCCGTGGTGCTGGGTGGCGTGGGGCTGGGGCGCCTCCAGCGATTCCCTGTGGTGTAGCCGTGCGCGTCAGCGCCATGAACAGGGTGCACGCCATGGCCAGCACCACGAGGACGAGAGCCGTGGCCGACGGTTCGAGGCCGCGGCCGAGAAAAAACAGTGCGACCGAGGCCCAGGCACACGAGACGGCCACCAGCTTGACACCCTTCGAGATGGTCCGTTCCGCCTGGTAACGCTCCGCGTGCACCAGCGCTTCGCGGAACAGCGGAATTCGCTTTACCCACGCATGCAGCCGCGGACTGGAGCGCGAAAATGCCCACAGCGCAATCAACAGGAAAACCGTTGTCGGCAATCCCGGCAGCAGGGCGCCGAGCGTGGCCATCCCCACCGAGGAGAGCCCCACGACCACGTAGATGGCACGTGTCAGGAACGGCATGACAGGCAGGGTCCGTGACCACCGATTATAATCC
>CAZZGM010000201.1:1974-6139 GCA_964653955.1 uncultured Bifidobacteriaceae bacterium
CCGCCGCCATGTATCGGACCGTGCCCCTCGTCCTCTCGTCCCTCTTCGCGCTGGCCCTCGCGTTCGGCAGCGAAACCGTTGCGCGGACGCAGGAGCCGGCCTGGCTGGCTCCTTATCGCGAGAACGCCCAGCGGCTGATAGCCGCTGCCACGGCCGACCAGTTCGCCTGGGATCGCCTGGCCGAACTCACCGACACCTACGGCGCCCGCCTCACCGGATCCGACAATCTCGACCGCGCCATTACATGGGCGGTGAACACGATGACGGCCGACGGCCTGGAACGCGTGCGCACCGAGAAGGTGATGGGCCCCCGGTGGATCCGCGGCCGTGAGAGCCTGGAAATCGTCGATCCGCCGCACCACGTGATTCCGGTGCTCGGTCTCGGCGGCAGCGTGGCCACGCCGCCCGGGGGCGTGGAAGCCGACGTGATGGTGGTGTCGAGCATGGGTGAGCTGCAGAGCCGCGCTGCCGAGGTGAAGGGCCGCATTGTGCTGTTCGACGTGCCGTTCACGAATTACGGAGAAACGGTGGTCTATCGCGCGGGTGGCGCACGTATTGCCGCCGGCCATGGTGCGGTGGGTGTGCTGGTGCGTTCGGTCGGTCCCATGGGACTGCGCACGCTCCACACAGGAGGGACGCAGTACGGCGACGAAGCGCCGCCCATTCCCGCCGCGGCGGTCTCGGTGGAAGACGCGCAGCGCATCCATCGCATCATCGACCGTGGCCAGCGCGTGCGGGTGAAGCTCTTCATGGAAGCACGCTTCGATGCCGACGTCGAAACCGCCAATGTCATTGGTGAACTGGTGGGCCGCGAACGGCCGGAAGAAATTGTGCTCGTCGGCTGCCACTTCGATTCCTGGGACGCCGCCACCGGTGCGTCGGACGATGCCGTGGGGTGCATCGTGACGTGGGAGGGCCTGCGCCTGATGAAGCGGCTGGGCATTCAGCCCAGGCGCACTGTTCGGCTGGTGCTGTTCACGAACGAAGAAAACGGCCTGCGGGGAGCCAACGCCTATCGCGATGCCTACGCCGCCGAAGCGGAAAACCACGTGTTTGCCATGGAATCAGACGGCGGCGTGTTCGCGCCGGCGCGGCTGGCGTTCACCGGATCCGAAGCGGCGCACCGCGTGATTGGCGACATTGCCACGCTGCTCACGGGCATTGGCATGCAGTCGGTGGGACCGGGCGGAGGCGGCGCGGACATTGGTCCCATTGCGGCGCTGGGCAAGGTGCCGATGATGGCGTATGCCGGCGATGCCACACGTTATTTCACCATCCACCACTCGCCGGCGGACACGGTGGAACGCATTGCTCCCGACGAAGTCTCGACGGCCGTTGCGGCTCTGGCGGTGATGACCTACGTGGTGGCCGACATGCCCGAACGGCTACCGCGATAGGTCCAGCCGGCTGGCCCGGATGAGGGTGCGGCCGGGCTGACCTTCCACGTAAACGGCGAGCGTGCCACGTGAAGTGGAGGCCAGTACCGGATAAGACGTGGGCAGGTCGGCCGTTCCCAGGCGGTGGACGTTGTCGAACACCGGTGTGCCGTTACCGAGCACGCGCATGGTCTGCACGGCCGCCCGGCGTGTGCCGTCCACCACCTCGTCCCATGCGATGGTCAGGCGGCCATCCGTGCCGGCCAGCACCTGCGGGTGCATGGGCCGAGGGCCGCCCAGCGTGGGAACGCGCACGCGTGGCGTGAACGTGCGGCCTTCGTCGTGTGACGCGGCATAAAAGATGGCGCCCTCCGGGGTGTCGCCGCCAATCACCGTGGGCCACACCACATGGACGATGCCCGCCCCATCCTCCCCATCCTCTCCCTCCCTATCCATCGCCGGCCCATCGTCTGGACAGCCAGCCAGGTGCCAGCCGTCGTCGCTGACACGCCCCGGTGTGCCAAACGTGCGGCCGGCATCCGTCGACGCGAGGAACGCGATGTCCCGGATGTTGCCCGGGTAGACGTGGCGCCATGCCGCGAACAGCTGTCCGCGCGCACCGGTGAGCAGCGCCACCTTGCAGCAGTAGCACACGCCCGGTACAAGGGCGCGCTCGTTGGCCGGGACGTCCGCGGTCACGCTGGATACCGTAGACGCCGCGTCGCCGCTCAGGCGTGCGTAGTACAGGCTCGATCGTTGTGCCTGGGCCACGCCGTCCAGCGCTTCGGCTTCATCGCGGGCGTGATCGTGCGAGCGTGATGCCGCCAGGCCGCGGTGATCCAGCCACATCACGTGCGCGGTGCCTTCTCCGTCGATCGCCAGCGCGTGCCATCCACGATCGCCTGGTGCACCGGTGCTCTGCAGCGCACGGGCGGGCGCAAACGAACGTCCACCGTCCGAGGACTGTGCCAGGACAATGGCTGTGCCGGACGGCGAGCGGGCGCCATAGGCCACGACGACGTCCGGTTCGGCACCTGCACGTGGCCGTAGCGCCACGCGAGGCGGAAGTTCCCCTCCCAGGCGTGCCTCGCCGTCAGTCGCGTTCACCTGGACGGGCGTACCAAAGGTGTCGCCGCCGTTGCGGCTGATGGCCACGAAGACGTCCGCACCGCCACCCTCCGGTTGTGCGCCCCAGACCACAGCCACGAAGTTGCCGCTGGCCGCCACCCATGGCGTCTGGTTGGAGCGGCCCTCTACCAAGAGCACCGTGCGGGGCGGCTGCCCGGCCGCCGGGACAGGCGAAGGTGACTGGAGCAACAGCACGAGTGCGGACACCAACAGCACGCGGGTCATGACGTCCACAGGGTATGGCGGCGGTGTTGGTCCGTGGCTGCGGCAAATTGACACAGGTCCGTCCACGCCGCGCCGGACCTGAGACAATGGGGCCGCCATGTGGAGGGCCGAGACGGAACCGGTCGTGACCGCGCGATGGCTGGCGCGTTTCCGCTGGGCGGTGCTGGGAGGATCGGTTGCCACGCTGCTGGCCGGCCGTGCGTTGGGCGTGGAGTTCCCGTGGGGGGGCGTCGCCGCGCTCCTGGGCGTACACCTGGCCAGCCTGCTTTGGCTGTCGATGATCCTGAGCCGCGGCGGTGAACCATCCATTCGCATGCTGGGCGGCCTGGTGCTGCTGGACATTGCCATTCTCACGGCGCTGCTGCTCGTCACCGGCGGGCCGTCCAACCCGTTTACGGTCAGCTATCTCGTTTACATCACGCTGGCCGCGGTCACGTTGAACGCCGCATGGACGTGGGCCGTCGTTGGCGCCTCGATGCTCGGATATGGGTTGCTCTTCGTCACACCGCTTCGTGCCGTGATGGATGCACACGCCGCCCACGACGGCACGGACCCGTCCATGGGGCACCAGGTGGGCATGAGTGTGGCGTTCGTGGCGGCGGCGCTGCTCACGGGCAGTTTCGTGACGCGCGTTCGCCTCGCGCTCGAAGCCCGCGAGCGGGCGCTGGCGGAAGCACGGCGCGTGGCCGCGCAGCAGGAGCGGCTGGCCTCGCTCACCACACTTGCCGCCGGTGCCGCGCACGAACTGGCCACGCCGCTCAGTGCCATTGCGGTGGCGGCGCGTGAACTGGACCTGGCCGCGTCCGCCGACGGCATTCCGCCGGGTATTGCCGAAGACGCGCGGCTCATTCGTTCGCAGGTGGAACGCTGCCGCGAAATTCTCGACCAGATGAGCGGGCGTGCCGACCGGTCTGTCGCGCACGAGGCGCAGACGCTGGCCGCGTCGCGCGTGGTGGACGCGATGCTCGACACCTTCGAGCCGGGCGATCGTGAACGGGTGATAGTGCTCCTGCCCGATGCGTGTCCATCGGTTCATGTCCCGCTGGCGGTGGCCGTCCGCGCGCTCCGTACGCTCGTCAAGAACGCGCTCGAAGCATCGCCGGAACTCACACCCGTCGTGGTCCGCGTCGACACCGAACCTGGCTCGGTTCGTTTTGCCGTGACCGATCGCGGCACCGGCATGGTGCCGGCCACGCTGTCACGCGCGGGCGAGCCGTTTTTCACGACCAAGCCCGTGGGTGCCGGGTTTGGTCTCGGCCTCTTCCTGGCCCGCACGTTCGCGGAACGCTGGGGCGGGCATCTGACGCTCGACTCGACGCCAGGTCATGGCACCACCGCCGTACTGCGGTTGCCCGCGGCACGCGCCTCCGAGAGTGCCGCATGACCGACGCCCGCACGCTGCTCCTGCTGGACGATGACGATGTGTTTGCGGAGCG
>CAZZGM010000202.1:0-6112 GCA_964653955.1 uncultured Bifidobacteriaceae bacterium
CCGTCAGGCACATGGAACCGCGAGGTCCAGCCTGCACCCCTAATGCACCCCCGACACCAAGTTGCGCCATAGCGATGCCATCGACGATGCCTGCAAATTGTTGATTTTATTGGACTTAGGTGGTGCGCGCTCTAGGATTCGAACCTAGGACCCCCGCCGTGTGAAGGCGATGCTCTACCACTGAGCCAAGCGCGCAGCCGGATGAGACTTCGAAATATACCACAAGACGCGGGCGCCAGACAGGTCGCCGCGCCGTTGCCTGCTCGCTGACGACCTCACCGCTGGACGAGGTCCGCTGGCCGACGGCTATGCTTCGACCGAATCGTTGCCAGGTGCCGGCGATGCTTCGTCGTACTTCTCGATCAGGCGGTACAGCGCGCGCCGGCTGATCCGCAGGCGCTTGGCCGCCAGCGATTTGTTACCGCCCGTCTCCTCGAGCGCTTCGCGCAGTTCGCGCTCGGTCGGCGGTGGTCCCTGCGTGTCCTCGGGCTCCGCCGTGGCGGCGCGGCGCGTGGAGAGCGTGGCCCGCGGCCGTTCCCGCAATGCCCGCTGAACGTCGCGTTCGGTCAGCAGGTGCCCCTCGCACAGCAGGCACGCCCGCTCGATGACGTTTTTCAGTTCCCGCACGTTGCCCGGCCACTCCCACTGCAGCAGTCGCTCTTCGGCTTCCGGCGTCACGCCCGACACGGGTTTGCCGAACTCGCGCGCGTAGCGCCGCACGAACGCGGCGGTCAGGTAGGGCACGTCCTCCACGCGCTCGCGCAGCGGCGGAATGACCACCTCCACCACGTTCAGGCGGTAGTAGAGGTCGCTGCGGAAACGCCCTTCGGCCACTTCTTCTTCCAGCGACCGATTGGTGGCCGCCACCACGCGCACGTCCACGCGTCGCGGCTGCATGGCACCGACGCGCTGCACCTCGCCATTTTCGAGCGTGCGCAACAGCTTGGCCTGCACCGCCGCGGGAAGTTCACCGACCTCGTCGAGAAACAGCGTCCCGCCGTGCGCCGCTTCGAACAAGCCCGCCTTGTCCTGCGTCGCACCGGTAAAGGCACCGCGCATATGGCCGAACAGCTCGCTTTCGAACAACGTTTCGACCACCGCCGAGCAGTTCACCGTCACGTACTGTTTGTCGCGCCGCGGGCCAAGCTCGTGCAACGCCTTCGAGATGAGCTCCTTGCCGGTGCCCGTCTCCCCCATCACGAGCACCGTGCGTGCGTGCGGCGCCAGTCGGCGCACCAGCGAGAACAGCTCGAGCATGACCGGCGAACGGCCAATCATGCCGCACATCTCCAGGCGCTCGGCCATGGCCGCGTCGTTCTGCATCAGCGCCTGGCGGTTTTCGAAGTCGGTGCGCACCGACTCGAGCAGGCGCCGCACGCGCGGCAGGTCCAGCGGCTTGGGCAGGAACTCGCCGGCACCGAGCTTCACCGCTTCGACGGCGTTGTCGATGGACGAGTGCCCGGTCATCAGGGCAATCTGCGAACTGGTGCGGCTCGATCGCGCGGCGCGCAGCACCTCGAAGCCGCTGGCTTCGGGCATGTGCAGGTCGAGCAGCATGAGGTCGACGTGCCGTCGCTGCAACACGTCGATGGCTTCGCGCCCGTTGCCGGCTTCAGCCACCTCGAACCCCGCCCGGCTGCCGATTTCCCGCAGCAAGCTGCGGATGTCGGCATCATCGTCCACGAGAAACAGGAACGGGCGGGGAGATGTCTGAGGGCGCGTGGTCATGAGGGATAGGGGCCGTGCGAGCGGGTGCTCAGCCGGCCTTCTTGAGCTCCTCGAGCAGGATACCGAGAATGCGGCTGTAGGCGGCATCCGACTCGGTGTGGGCCTTGACGTACTCCTGCTCGGTCATCTTGTCTTCGCGCCAGCTGCCATCGTACCGCATGCTCCGCGTGCCCGCGTCGTGCGCGTCCGCCGCCTGGTTCCTGACGCCGCGGCCGAGGCCATCGGCGCCGATGTCGGTCACCATGTTCCGCGTGGCGGCGTCCGATGCGGAGTTGAGGTCGATATAGACCTCACGGTAATCGCCACGCAGGAGCTTCTCGTTGAGCACGGCCGGCGCGCTGAACTGGGCCCAGACCACGATCATCTGCCCGGGAAACGCGAGGACGGCCGCGAACTCGTCCGCGGTGCCGGGTATGCGGGCCGCGAAGCTGTCGAGCTTTCGTTCACCGAGCAGCTGCGACAGCTGCCTGGCCGGTTCGGCGGACTGGGGTGATTGGGCGGACACGGACGGGGTCACGAGCACCACGCCAGCCAGGAGGGTCGAAAGAAGGCGCATCATGGCATCCATCTATCACCGTGGCGCGGCCACGTCAAACCTGAACCGTATCAGCCAATGAACAGCGACTCGTCCTCGTCGGCCGCGTCACGTGCCGGCCGCATGTCGCGCCGGCGCCGCGATGCTTCACGAATGCCGCGAAATGCCGAAAACGCCGCCTGCACGCCGCTCAGCACCGCCAGTCCCTGACGCGCCGGACCCTGGACGAACTGCTGGGCGGTCGCCAGCGTGTCGTCCAGCCGGCCGGCCATTTCGCCGAACATCCGATCGACGCGCTCCACCTGCTGGCTGGCCATCGACGCCGTACGCGCGGCTTCGCTGGTCACGGCCGTGAGGTTGGTGATGAGCGGCCGGATTTCCTGCTCCACCTGACGTGTCAGATGGTCCACACGGCGGGCGAGCTTGATGCCGGCAATGATGGCCCCCACCTGGATGGCGGCCATGATCAGTACCGACACGGCAATGATGCCGAGAAAGAGCTCGCCGAGGCCGCTCACGCCTCCTCCCCTCGCTCCCGCGCCTGGTGGAACGCTTCACGCCCGCGTTCGATGGCCGTGCTCACGCTCTCGCGCTGCCGGTCGTAGAACTCCCGGCTCTGTTCGGCCGCATCGCGCGCCTTCTCACGTCCTTCGCGGGCCTTCTGGCCCAGGTATTCGCGCGTCTCGTCTCCAGTGGCCGGCGCAAACAGCAGCGCGGCCGCCGCGCCGGTCAGCGCGCCGAGTACGAAGGCCAGCATCACGCTGCCGCCTCCGTCGTGGTGATCTCTGGACATGACGTGCCTCCACTCAGAAGATACTGACTTTGACGTTGAGATATTTCTTGGGGTCCTTCCGGATGTCCCCGATGAGTCCACGCAGCTCAGACGCTGCGACGTTCATGTTCTCATATAACTGCTTGTCCTGCAGCAACTGGCCGGCCGTACCCTCGCCGCTGTTGAGCCGCGCCACCAGGGCATCCAGGCGCCCCGTCATCGCATCGAGCCGCTCATACAGCGCATCGTCAGTCAGCAGACGGCCCATGGTGCCTTCGCCCTTGCTGATCCGTCCGCTGATGGATTCGAGGTTGGCCGACACGCTGGTCAGATTGCGGGCGAACGCCGGGTCGTTCATCAGTTGTCCGAGACTGCCTTCGCCGTCGCGCAGCGACCGCGTGATGGCGCCCAGGTTGGCGACGGCCTGCTGCAAGTCCTCATAGAGCCGCGGGTCCTGCGTGAGCTTGCCGAGCGTGCCCTTTCCGTCGGCAACCGACGCCGTCACGCGCTCGGCGGCCCGCACGAATCGCTCCACCTCCCGGTACACCGCATCGTCGGTAAACAGCTTCCCCATCGTGCCGCGTCCGGCGCGCAGGTCCTCCACCAGTCGCTTGGCTTCGGCCAGCCCCGCCGTGGCTTCTTCGGTGAGTTCGGCAATGGTCCCGCTGGAGGTGCCGGAGGGGATGTAGCTCCAGTCCTCCAGCGGCACGCCGCCAGGCGCCGCCGTCACGTCCACGGCCCCTTCGCCAAGCAGCGAGATGGACCCGATGGAGGCCACCGAGCCGCTCGTGATGAGCGGCCGCATGTCCTTCTCGACGTCGAGCCACACTTCGACGCCGGCGCCGGCAATGGTCACCTGACGCACCGTGCCCTTCTCGATGCCGGCGACGCGGACGGGCGATCCGGACTTGACGCCGGCCACGTTGGGGAACGTGGTCTTCAGCGGATACCGCTGCCAGAAAAACCCACCGCCCCCGACGGCAAAAATGAGGACCGCTGACAGCATCAGCGCCACCACGGCAATGATGCCGAGCTTCAGTTCGGCGAGAGCAAGCGAACGCGTGCGTGGCATGACCGGATACCCCTTACGAAAGAAAGGCCTTCAGATACGAATCGGCCGACGTGCGCAACTCGGTGGCGGAGCCTTCGAAGGCCACTTCGCCGTCCCGCAGCATCACGAAGTCGGCCTGCTCCAGCTTGTCGTGGCCAGCCGGCGTCAGACGCACCGCCCCGGACGCGTCGCGCGTGGCCTCGCGGGTGGCCACGTAGAACGCATCGCGCAACTGGTGCGTCACGATGATCGATGTCACGTTTTCCAGATCGCGCAGCTTGATGATTTCCGCGTCGATGCTGAGCGACGTGATCGGATCGAGCCCGGTCGTGGGCTCGTCGTAGAGCAGTAGCGTCGGTCTGGCGGCCATCGCACGGGCAATGGCCACGCGGCGGCGCTGGCCGCCGGAGAGCGCCGAGGGCATTTTGTCGATGTGCTCGGCGAGTCCGACGAAGCCCAGGACTTCCTCCACACGCTGGCGCACCTCGTGCAGCGGCGCACGGGTTTCCTCGTACAGCTTGTAGCCGACGTTTTCCCCGACCGAGAACGAGTCGAAGAGCGCACCTTCCTGGAAGACCATCCCCATGTGATGACGGACGCCCATCATCTCCTCTTCGTTCATCAGATCCACGCGGTGTCCGAGTATCCAGATCGTCCCGGAATCCGGACGCAGCAGGCCGAGCATGAGCTTCAGGATGGTCGACTTCCCCGCACCGCTCGCCCCGAGGAAAATTTTCGTGTGTCCCGCCCGCACCGAAAACGTGACGTTCCGCAGAATCACCTTGTCGTCGAATGCCAGACACACCTTGTCGAACAGCACCACCGGCGCATGGCGCTCTACCAGCTCGATGGGCAGGCCGGCCTCGGCCAGCGTGGCGCGTCGCATCAGAACAACACCGTAATCAGCAGGCGCGTCAGGAAGAAGTCCACGACCAGTACGGTCACCGACGCGGCCACGACGGCCGCGGTGGTCGACCGGCCCACACCCTGCGTACCGCCGCTCGTACGCAGCCCGACGTGACAACCAATCGTCACGATGATCGCGCCCAGGAAGAACGGCTTGATGAGTCCCATCCAGATGTCCTGGATGTAGAGCCCGTCCACCACCGACTGCCAGTACACGGACGAGGCCACGCGCAACTGGGTGACGGCGACAATCCAGCCGCCCAGCAGGCCCACGGCGTTGGCCACCACCGTCAGGATGGGGCACATAAAAAATCCCGCCAGCACGCGCGGCACGACGAGCTTGCGCACCGGGTCGGTGCCGAGCGCCCGCAGCGCGCTCACCTGGTCGGTCACCACCATCGACCCCAGCTCGGCGGCAATACCGGAACCGACGCGCCCGGCCAGCATCAGTGCCGTCAACACCGGTCCCAGCTCCTTGATCATCGAGGCGCTGATGAGCCGGCCCACATAAGGCCGTGCGCCAAACTGATCCAGCGTCATGCCGGACTGCAGCGCCAGCACGGCGCCGGTGAAGAACCCGGTCAGCAGCACCACCGTCAGCGATCCCAGCCCGATGATCTCGAGCTGCTCCACGAGGTCGTGCGCGTAGAACGGCCGGGTGAACACACTGCGCACCGTGGCCGTGCCCAGCCGCACGTACTCCTGCACTTCGAGCAGGGCGCTCTTGACCGCCTCGCTCACGCGCTCCAGTACCGGGCTCACGACGCCGCGGGCATCCCGAGCCCGAGGTCGCGCGTCTTCAGCGCGCGGATCCGGTCACGCAGCGACGCGGCCGTCTCGAAGTCCAGATTGGCCGCCGCCGCCCGCATCTCCTTTTCGAGACCGGCCACATGTGCGTCGAGTTCCGCCTGCGTCCGGAATACCGGCCGCCCCGCCGGCACCGGCTCGGGCACGCGCGCGTAGTCACGTTCGTACACGCTGGTCAGCACGTCATCGATCGACTTGACGATGGAGGTGGGGGTGATGCCGTGTTCGGCGTTATAGGCAGCCTGCAGCGCGCGGCGCCGCTCGGTTTCGTTGATGGCCGCCTTCATCGAGTCGGTCATGGTGTCTGCGTACA
>CAZZGM010000203.1:0-6106 GCA_964653955.1 uncultured Bifidobacteriaceae bacterium
AAGTAGGCGACCTGCCGCTGGACGTGCAGCCCAAGCTGCTGCGATTCCTGGAGCAGGGCGAGATCATGCCGGTGGGCGAAACACGCCCGCTGCGCGTGGATGTTCGCGTGCTGGCAGCCACCAACGCCGACCTCGAACAGCGTGTCGCCGAAGGCCGGTTCCGTGAGGATCTGTACTATCGGCTCAGCGTCATCCGTATCCACGTGCCGCCCCTGCGGCAGCGGCGCGAGGAGATTCCCCACCTCAGCACCTACTTCCTGCGGGAGGCCTGCGAACGCCTGGGCAAGGCCGACGTCGAACTTGGCACCGAGGTGCTGGATCTGTTTGCCCAGTACTGGTGGCCCGGCAACATCCGGCAGCTTCGTAACGAAGTGCAGCGAGCGGTAGCGCTGGCCCCCTCGGGAAGCATTGTTGGCACGGAGCACCTGTCCGCGGACCTGACAGCCCCGGGTGGCGACGGCGGTGGTAACGGCCAGAAGGCGCCGGCCGCCTATTCCCTGCGCGGCGGGCAAACCCTGGCGTCCGTGGTCGACGACCTGGAACGCACGCTCATCCGCGAAACGCTCACCCGCTTCACCGGCAACATCTCGGAATCCGCCCGTGCGCTCGGGCTCACCAGACGTGGTCTCTACCTGAAACTGCGTCGTCTAGGTATCGAAGGCCCTGGTCAGACTGGATAGTAAGTAGCCAATTTATTCGTCGTCGGATACTTGCTATCCGCATGTCTCCATTTTTGTAGTACGCATACTGTCCCTTACAGTCCTGTCAAGGCCTGCTTTGACTATCAAATAGCCACTCGCGAGGTTTGCACGAAAAAACGGACCGGAACTTGGAAAAGAGTGCAGGCGTATGCGGGCGACCGAAACGGTGCCCGCCCAACGACTTCGGAGTAACGCGTGACCAACCAGCCGAGCCCCTTCTCCCGTTCCACCACCCGCGCCGGCCTCACGGCGGCCGCGCGTCTGACGTGGAAGGACGCCAATGGCGCCGTGCGGTTCACCTCCGTACGGGCGCGGGACATTACGGACGCCGGTGCCGTCGTGGATTGCGATCAGTCAGTGGCCCTGCCCCTCTATCGCCTAGTGCACCTCCAGATGGAGAAGTCGGTGCGCGACAATCCGGCGCTGCCCGCGGAGCTCCGCACGGGCCGTGTGCTGGCCGCAGTGTGGCAGGCGTCGGCGTGCCAGCCCGAGACGGGACGTCCCGGCAGTTACGCCCTGCGGTTCATGACCGCCGGTTCGACCAGCCGGGTCGAGACGGTCCGCCGCGCGTCGTAGGCGCGACGCGCTCCCTGCCCGCGGCCGGTGCCGCGGCTGTTGTCATCGACTGGCGGCCTTCCGCCAGTACCTCGCCATACCCGCCCATATCTGGTCGAAGGGTGCCGCCAGTTCCAGGGCGGCCTCTTCGGACAGCGACAAGGCCTGCCCCGCCCGTTCGCGCATCCGCGCCGCAAACGCCGCCGCCCGTGCCGCATCGTCCTCGCCGCCCTCGAGCGACGCCTTCACGACCTGCGCCATGTCTTCCAGCACGTCCCGGTAGTGGGCGAGGTGCGCCCGCGCTCCCGTGACGGGGCCGAAGTGTGTCAGGAACAGCGACGCCGGCTGCCAGGCTTCGATGATGTCGAGGCTGGTCCGCCAGGCGGCCAGGTCGATGTCCGGTGGCGGCGTGGCGGCAATGGTGTAGTCGCGCACTACGCGGATGCCGCACGTGTCTCCCACGAACGCCACACCCGTGGTCTCGTCCAGATAGCTGACGTGGTGCACGGCATGCCCCGGCGTATACGCCACGCGCACCGGACGCCCGGCCACGTCCAGGCGCTCGCCACCGGTGAGTACGACCACCTGCGCGGCGGGCACGGCATCGAAGCGCCCCCACAACACGTCCATCTGATCGCCATAGAGGCGCGTGGCCGACGCCAGCAGCTTTGCCGGATCGACGAGGTGCGGTGCCCCGCGTTCGTGGACGAACACACGCGCCTGCGGCACGCGCGCGGCAATGGTGCCGGCCGCCCCGGCATGATCGAGATGGATGTGCGTGAGCAGTACGTGACGCACGTCGGCCAGCGTGGCGCCGAGCGAAGCCAGTCCCTGCTCGAGCACCGGCAGACACGAGGTGGGGCCGGGATCCACCAGCAGCACACCGTCGGGTCCGCGCAGTACGGCCGTGGCAATCACGCGCTGGTGGCCGCGGAACTGCAGGTCGATCATGTCCATGCGTTCGTGCTCCCGCCTCACTCGTGGAACGTCAGTGTCCGTGTGTGCGCTTCGAAGAGATCATCACCTGCGGGTACGAACACCGTGCACTCGCACAGGTCGCCGCCGTACACATGCAGGGTGAGCGATGGACGATCCGGCACCGCGTTGGCAATGACGTGATAGTCGGTGGGCGGAATGAGGCGGCCGGCGTCGCCCATGCCCGCCGACAGCGTTTCACGCGGCGCGACACGCATGCGGGTCTCACCGGCCGGCTCCACGTCGTACTGCGTGACGGCAATCTCGCCTTCGACCACGCCCTCGACACACCACAACCCGCCGTGGTCGTGCACCGGGGTTCCCTGCCCGGGACCCCAGGTCATGACAATGGCGGTGTACCGCCCGCCCGGGTCGCGGTGCAGCAGCCGCCGCGCGTAGGTGTCGGACCGCGACTCCCTGAATGTGTCGGGCAGGCTCACGGCTCCGCGCCCCAGCAGATCTTCGAGCACCGTCTGCACGGCGCGCGTAATGGCATCCACCTCTCCGGCCTCGACGGCAGCATCGAGGCGCGTGATCAGTTCCGGACACAAGGCAGTCATGGTGATAAGCCTATCGTTTCAGGTTTGTGTCGAACAACTTCAGGATACGTTTGTACTCGTCGGCCCAGCTGGCCGCCTCGAGAAAGCCGTGGTCCTCCACCGGGTACACCGCCAGCTCCCAGTTTTCCTTACGCAATTCGATGAGCCGCTGCGCCAATCTTACGGAGTCCTGGAAGTGCACGTTTGTGTCCACCATGCCGTGACAGATGAGCAGCGCGCCCTTCAGCCCTTCAGCGAAATAAATGGGTGAGCTCTTGCGGTAGGCCTCCGCGTCGGACTGCGGTTCGTTGAGAATGTTCGCCGTGTACTGGTGGTTGTAGTGCGCCCAGTCGGTGACGGGCCGCAACGCCGCGCCGGCGGCAAAGGTATCGGGCGAGGTGAAGAGCGCCATCAACGTGATGAAGCCGCCGTAGCTGCCGCCATACACACCAATGCGGCGCGCGTCCACCTTGTGCGCCGATGCCAGGTACGCGGCACCATCCACCACGTCGTTGAGATCGTGCCCGCCCATCCAGCGGTAGATGGCCGTGCGCCAGTCGCGGCCGTAGCCGGCGCTGGCACGATAGTCGGGATCCAGCACCACGTATCCCTGCGAAGCCAGGAGGTGATGGAACATGTACTCCCGTGAGTAGCTGGACCAGTAGCGGTGCGCGTTCTGCAGATAGCCGGCCCCATGGACGAAGATGACGGCCGGCGCACGGGGGTGGCGCCTGGCTCCCACCATCTCCGGCGTGTAGAGCCGCGCCTGCACCTCGGCACCATCGCGCGTCTTGTAGGTAATGAGCTGCGGCTCCACCCACTTGTGGCGGCGCCATTCTTCCGCGGTGCTGGTGGTGACCACCGTGGCCGTGGCACCCGTCTGGTTGGGCATCACGAACACCTCGGGCGGTCGATTCGCAGACGAGGATACCAGTCCCCATGTGCTGTCGTCCGGCGCGATGGCGCCGGCATGCGCACCCGTTGTCGTCGTGATGCGCGTCCGCGAACCACCATCGATGCTCACGGCATACAGGTGCCGCTCGCCGGGATGCACTTCGGTGGATTCGACGTAGAACCGTTTGCCGTCCGGCGCCACCTCCACCCGATCGATCTCGAAGGCGCCTTCCGTCACCGCGCGCCGCACGGGCGATGCTGCCGTCACGTCCACCACGTACAACTGCATCCAGCCGGTGTGTTCCGCCAGGAACCACACATGCCGGTTGTCCGGCAGCCATCCCAGGCCTCCGGCGGTATTGCCCGATGGCCCCACCTCTCTCACCCACGCTTCGTCGTGCACCACGTCGAGCACGCGTCCCTGTCCTGTGGACGGATCGACGGCCACGAGCCAGCGATCCTCGTTGTCGGAGGCCCGGACGCTGGCCACGGCGTGGCTGCCGTCCGGTGACGGCAGCAGCGTGTTCCAGCGCACGGCGCGCGCCGATGCCGGAGGTGGCACCGCCTTCTCCTCCTGTCCCTTCGCGGGCGGCGCGGCACTTTCGGCAGGCGGCTTCGGAATGGCCACCGGCGCAATCACGTCGCCGACACCGGCCCACCAGCCGTCGCCGGTGGTCAGATTGAGCACGGCCAGACGGCGAGCTTCCTGACTGTCGCCGACGTTGGTCCGCGTGGTAATCATCTCGCTGTAGGCGGACTCGGCAACGAACCGCGGGACATCGGCCACACGCCCTGGCGCACGGTCCGACACCAGCAGAAACGCGTGGGTGCCGTCGCCGGATACCGCCGCATCAATCACACTCTGCCGCTCGCCGAGCACGAACCGCGGCAACGCCCGGGCGGCCGTCCGCGCTTCACGCCGCTCCCTCCGGCCGCGCTCTTCCTGAATCCACTCCAGCAGCCGCGCCTCTTCCTCGCGCAGCGTGCGCTGACTGTCGGTGAGTGCGGGCGTCGTCCGTGCCGGTGCCGCGTTGGTCAGCTGGACGAGACCATCCGATCCGTCCAGCGGCAGCAGGAACAGGTTGTTGTCGCGCACGAACGTCACGGCGGTTTCGTTGCGCGCCCAGCGCGGAGACGATTCGCCGGCCGTCGTGCGCGTGACCTGGATACGCCGGCGGGCCACCGTGTCGATGACGACGATGTCGCCGCGGTCGACGCCGAGCATCCTCTTCCTCGCCGCATCCCACTGCCCGGTGGGCAGCGGCGCGTTCAGCCGTTCTTCGTCCGACAGCCGGCGAAGCCCCTGCCCATCACGCGACACCACCCAGGTGGCGGCTTCATCGTCGCCGGGCGTGCGCCACTCGAAGTACAGCTCGCGCGCGTCCCCGGACCAGCGCAGCGCCGATGGCGGATAGCCCACCAGCTCCGGGCCCCGCATGATGCTGTCGATGGTGAGCGGAAACGCCGGGGGCGTTGCCTGATTGGCGCCGAGGCCGGTGGCACCGGCAGCCGCCAGGATGACCACGGAGAGGACAAGTCGCTGCAGCATGGCCCCACACTGTAAGGGGCCGGCTCCGGCGGCGTCCAGTGTCGTGCGCACCCACACGTCATCCCCGGCACCGGCCCGCCGATGAAATCCGGGCTGCCGGCGCCCCCACCACAGGGACGCACCGGGCGGCACTCATCCCGCGCTTCGTGTACCCGCTCTCGGCCCCCAACCGCCCGGCATGCAAATCTGCGGTGGCACGGCGATAGAATCGGGAGCCATGCACACTGCTGTCCGCGTGTTGGTTGCTGCGTGCGGCTGCCTGGCGGCCGCCTGTTCGTCCCCGGCGCCCCAGGCACCGCCCCTCGTCTCGGGTGTCGACCTGGAAGCCATGGACACATCGGTCAGGCCGCAGGACGACCTGTTCCGCTATGTGAACGGCACCTGGCTCGAGCGGACGGAGATTCCCTCCGACCGGGCGTCCTGGGGCACGTTCGTCAGCCTGTCCGAGCGGGCCCAGAACGACCTGCGCGCCATTGTCGAGGACGCGGCCAAGGCTCCCGACCGCGCACCGGGTTCAGACGCCCAGAAGGTTGGCGACTTCTACGAGAGCTTCCTGGACGAAGCGCGGACCAACGAACTCGGGCTGACGCCCATGGCCGACGAACTGAAGGCCATCGACGCGCTCTCCACGAAGACGGAGCTCGCGCGGCACTTCGCGCGCTTCTTCAAGATGAATCTGATCAACCCGGTCGTCGGCTTTGTGGATGGCGACTCGAAGGACCCTGGCATCGAAGCGCTGTACGTGCGCCAGGGTGGGCTGGGCCTGCCGAACCGAGACTACTACCTCCAGGACGAGGCGCGGATGGTGCAGTACCGCGAGCAATACGTCGCGTTCCTCCAGACGGTGCTCGACATGGCGGGCGTTCCCGGCGCCAACGCCCGCGCCCGCGAGG
>CAZZGM010000204.1:0-6102 GCA_964653955.1 uncultured Bifidobacteriaceae bacterium
TCGCGAACGTGAAATTTTCCAGCTGGTGGCCGAGGGCCGCAGCAACAAGGAGGTAGCCGAGTTGCTGGATATCAGTCCGGCCACGGTCGAAACGCACCGCGCGCGCGTCCTCCAGAAGCTCGATATCCACAACACCGCGGAGCTGGTACTCTATGCGGTGAGACGCGGCGTCATTTCGTAGCGCCCCGCCCGTTTTCCAGAGGCTTCCTGTGACCGATCACCGGACCGACATCCGGCGCGTCGGCCTGATCGTGGCCGCGACCGTCGCGACCATTGCGGCCATCTTTGTCGTCCAGACCTGGCGAGCGGGTGTGACGCTGCGTGACGTGTGGAACGGCCCGCCGCCGACGCTCGCCGAGTCCATCGAGCGCGGCCGCGCCAACGCGCGCGTCGGACCGCAGTTCGAAGACGTTTCGCCACGGTCCATTGGCGCACCGGTGGGCCCGGACGATCGGCCGCTGGTGGCCAATGTCGCCATTGCCGATCTGGACGGCGACGGTCTTCCGGACATCCTGGTGGCCGACGCGGCCGCCAACAGCATCACGTGGATTCGTCAGGCGCCAGCCGGTGCGTTTACCGAGCACACGATTGCGGAGGTGGCGGGTCCCGCGCACGTGCAGGCCGTGGACATGGATGGCGACGGCGATCTCGACGTGGTGGTGGCCAGCCTTGGCGTGCTGTTTCCGAACAACGCGAAAATTGGCGCGGTCATCGTGCTCGAAAACGACGGGCGGCAGTCCTTCACGAAACGGGTGCTGGTGGATCAGATCGCACGTGTGTCCGACGTGCGCGCCGGCGACCTCGATGGTGATGGTGACCTCGACTTGGCCGTAGCGCAGTTCGGTTACGACCAGGGCGAAACGCGGTGGATGGAGAACCTGGGCAACTGGCAATTCGAGAGCCACATTCTCCAGAGTCTCTCTGGTCCCATCAATGCGGAGATCGCCGACGTGGACGGCGACGGCGATCTCGACATCGTGTCGCTCGTCAGCCAGGAATGGGAAGAGATTTACGTGTTCGAAAACGACGGTCGCGGACACTTTACGCCGCACCGCATTTTCGGCGCCAGCAACGAGGACTTCGGATCCAGCTGGATCACGCTGGCCGATCTCGATCGAGATGGCGACATCGACGTGCTCTACAGCAACGGCGATGCCTTCGACTACGCACCGCCTACGGGCCGCAACTGGAACGGTCTGCAGTGGCTCGAGAATGCCGGCGGGCTCTCGTTCCGTTACCATCGCATTGGCGACTTTGCCGGCGCGTCGAGCCCGCAGGCTGCCGACGTCGATGGTGACGGTGACATGGACATCGTGGTGGTCAGCGCCTACAACAACTGGGATCGGCCCGGTGCGTTGAGCCTGGCGTTGTTCGAAAACGATGGCGCGATGGGGTTTACACTGCGGCCCATTGCAGGTGCGCCCACGCACCTCATTACGCTGGCCGTTGGCGACGTCACTGGCAACGGCACCGTGGACTTCGTCACCGGCGGGATGCACATGAGTTATCCCTTCGATCGTATGTCCAGGGTCACCCTCTGGGCCCGATGACCATGGACGGTGCCGTACGGCCAAAGCTGCGGCGTTACCTTCCTGCCACGATTGCCGTGGTACTGCTGCTGATCTCGGCCTGGTGGACCATCGGTCTGCTGGTGCACCATCGTCAGGGGGCGCAGCTGCCGTCGCCGGATCTTTCGGTCCTGCCTGCGGAAGCGCGAGCGCAAGTGGAACGTGCGCAGGACGCGGTGCGCAGGGCACCGGCGTCACCCGAGGCCATGGGTGCGCTTGGAATGGCCTATCACGCCAGTCTGATGACGGCGGATGCGCGGGCCGCATACGCGGCGGCCGAGGCGCTCGCGCCGGAACAGTGGGAGTGGACCTACTATCGCGGATTGCTGCACGAAGAACGTGGCGAACATGCCGATGCGCTGGCGGCGTTCCGCCGCGTGGCCATTGCCAACCCCACTTCCGGCATGGTGTGGTTTCGCCTGGGCGAATTGCAGTTCAAGCAGGGCCGCCTCGAGGATGCGGCGCAGGCATACACGCGTGCGGCGTCGGCACCAGCCGAAGCGCCGTTCTTGCCGCCAGGTGTCGACGCACGCGAAACCGCTCGGCTGTCGGCGTATGCGCAGTTGGGGCTGGCGCGCGTGGCACTCGATCGAAAAGACTTCGCGCAGGCACGCGGCTACATCGAGAGACTGCTCGAAACGGATCAGGACTTTGGTCCGGCCTGGAGCCTGCGGGCACAGCTTACCGTGGTGTCGGACGAGACGGCCGTGGCGGCACCGGCACGTGCCGTCGGGTACGTGCCGCCGCCGGATACATGGCTCGACCGCGTCGTGGCGACGTCGTGGATGCGCGATCTGCTGTTGAAACACGCGGCCGTCGCCGGCAGAGGGGGCGACGAAGCGTGGCGGGAATTCCTGGTAAGACGCGCGCTGGAAGCCAATCCGAGCGATCCGAATGTGCTGATGGAAACGGCCATGATGCTGCAGGCGTCGGATCGGGCCGGCGACGCGCTGGAATATCTGAATCGGCGTCTCGACGTGGTGCCCGGCGATACATACACGCTGGTGGAACTCGGACGCTGCCTGAGCCGGCTCGGGAGGCTCGAAGAGGCCGAGACGGCACTCCGTTCTGCCGTTCGCGTTCGTGATGCGGCTGCGGAATACAACCTTGGTGCGGTGCTCGATCTCATGGGACGCGGCGACGAGGCCCTGGAACGTTACGAGCGCGCGTTGTCCATCGATCCGTTTTATGCGCCCGCGATGAACAACCTTGGCGTGTGGCACGATCGCCGCGGACAATCCACGGCGGCCATTGCCATGCTCGAGCGTGCGGTAAAGGCCGCACCGGATTCGGCTGATGCCTATTCCAACCTGGGCAGCGCGTTCATCGGCGTCCGCCGCTGGCCCGATGCGCTGCGTGCGTTACAGACAGCCGCCGCGCTGGCACCGCGTTCGCCCGAGGCTCACAACAACCTGGGCATTGCGCTGGCGCAGTCGGGACGTATGCAGGAAGCCGTGCGCGCGTGGGAACGAGCGGTATCACTGAATCCCAATCACGCAAACGCACGCCGCAATCTCGAGCAGGCGCGGGCATCGCGCCGCTGACTATCGCGGTGCCAATGCGCGGATGTCGTTGAGAATGCCCGCGGCGGTTACTGCCGCGCCGGCGCCGGGACCGCTCACCACCAGTGGTTCGTCCTTGTACCGCTCCGATACGAACGAAATGATGTTGCGCGTGCCCGATGCGGCACCAATGGGGCTCGTGGCCGGCACTGCCACGAGCTTTGCCGACACACGCCGCGGAGAGGCACTGACGACATAGCGAAGTACACGGCCGTGCGCGGCTTCTTTCTCGACACGCGCGCGCCAGATGGCATCGAGCGACGGCAGGCGATCCATGAACTGCTCCAGCGGCAACCCCTTGAGCGCCGCAGGTACCAGATCGTCGGCCGCGGGCATGCCACCGCGATAGCCCATCAGGCGTGCGAGGATGAGGCCCTTGCGCGCCGCATCCTGCCCGGACAGATCCTCTCGCGGATCGGGTTCGGCATACCCGCGCGTGACGGCCTCGCGAACCGCTTCGGAAAACGGGCGTCCGGCGGACACCTCGGACAGCACGAACATCAGCGTGCCGCTCACCGATCCGTCGATGCGCAGCACGCGGTCGCCGGTTTCCACCAGCTTGTTGAACGTGTCGATGATGGGCAGGCCGGCGCCAACCGTGGCTTCGTAACGGATGAAACGTCCGGCGGTGGCCGACGCGGCCATCAGCCGTGTATACGATTCCCGCGAGCCGGCCAGCGGCTTCTTGTTGGCCAGCACCACGTCGAAGCCGGCGGAGGCGGCCATGGCCAGCAGGTCGCCCGTCTCTTCGCTGGTGACGTCCACGACAATGGGGCGCGACACGGCGTGTCCGGCCATCACCTGAAGGGCCTCGCGCGCCGAAGCACGCACGCCGCCGAGTTCGGCAAGCAGGTGGCCCGCATCCTTCTGCCGCGCCAGCCGGGACACGCGCGCCCGTGACAGGCCTCGTGCGTCGAACACGTAGCCGGACCGATCGAGCAGGCCCACGAAGCGCACGCGATGGTTGCCGTCGAGCGCGGCTACTTGATCGGCGAGAGCGCGGCCGACGCGGCCGAAGCCAAGCAGCACCACGTCGGTGTGGGCCACCGGCCGGGCCCGCCCGCCGCCAATTTTCGACAACTGGAACGCGGCGTGGATACGCCGCGCGGCGTCGGCGGCATCGCCCGCGTCCACGACCAGCGAGATGTTGCGCTCGGACGACCCCTGGGCAATGGCCACCACGTTGACATGTCCGGCCTCGAGCGCCGAAAACACACGGGCGGCAATGCCGGGCGTGCCGGCCATGCCTTCGCCGACGACGGCCATCACGGCGACGTTGGCGCGGGCGCTGACCCCGTCGATGAGTCCGCTGTCGATTTCGGTGCGGAACGCACGGCTCACGCTGCGAACCGCACGGTCGGCCTCCCCCGCCGGCACGGTGAAGCCGATGGAGCTTTCCGACGATCCCTGGAAGATGGTGGACACCGACAGCCGCTCGGCATCGACGGCGGCAAACGTCCGCGCCGCAATGCCATGTACGCCCACCATGCCCTTGCCGGCCACGGTAATCACGGCCTGTGCCGGCAGGATGGCCAGCGCCTTCACCGGATAGCCGGGCAACACGTGCCGTGCCGTCACTTCGGTGCCCGGCTGGTCGGGATTGATGAACGACCGCACGTGCAGGGCAATGCGGGTGCCGGCAATGGGAATGAGCGCCCGCGGGTGCAGCACCTTGGCGCCGTAGTGCGCGACTTCCGCGGCTTCCTGATGGTGCAGCTCGGGAATGAGACGCGCGTCGGAGACGAGCTTCGGATCGGCGGTGAGGATGCCCGGGACGTCCTTCCACAGCACGACGCGCCGCGCGCCGAGCACGCGGCCCATCAACGTGGCCGTCAGATCCGATCCGCCGCGGCCGAGTGTGGCGAGGCTTCCATCCGGCGCGCGCCCAATGAAACCGGGGACGACGGGTATCACGCGTTTGCGAAGCAGTGGCTTCAGCACCTGCGCAGCCGCGCGAGACGTTTCGGGCAGCCGCGGTGATGCCGATCCATGTACATCGTCCGTTCGGACGACATCGAGTGCATCCACGCTCACGGCCGGACGGCGTGCACTGGCCACGGCAGCGGCCAGCAGGGCCGCCGACAGCTGTTCGCCGCGTCCGACAATGGCGTCACGGGTGCGCGCTTCGAGGTGGCGCAGCACCGCGGTGGCACGGCACAATTCGGCGTACTCGACAGCCGACTGTTCGATGGCGGCAGCAGCCGTCTTGAGCCTGGCGCCAGACAGCACCGCTCGCGCTACCTGCAGGTGACGGTCGCGGAACGTGGCCACCGTGTGGTCCACCGCGGTCATGCGGCCTTCGAGCGCGTGCGCCGCTCCTTCGAGCAGCAAATCGGTGATGCCGCCCAGGGCCGACGCCACCACGACCAGAGGGCCCTGATGCGCCGCAATGCGTGCCGCCGCTTTTTTGATGGCTGACGCGTCCGCCAGCGAGGCCCCTCCGAACTTCCACACTTCCAGCGCTTGCCGCTTGCCCGTCACGTCGAACTCTCCAGGATGTGGATCACGCGCGTCCGCGGCGCAATCCCGAAACTCTCACGGTACACCAAGCGCCGCCGCGCGTTCCCGCTGCCATGCGCTGAGCTCATCGTCCGTCACACGGTGCGCATGATGGAGCGTCCAGTTGAGGGCGGCGATGAGGTCGTCCGAATCCTCCAGACCGATGCCGAGGCGAATCAGGCGGTCGAAGCCGTTGCGCGCCAGTTGCGGGCGCGCCGTGAAGTACTCCGACACCGTCTGGTGGTGATTGACCTTGGTGACGAGGCCGTCGAACGACAGGGCGTAGCGCACGACGATGGTCGTGGCCAGGACGTCCGCGACATGCCTCGTGGCGTTTTCGTCGGCGTCCTTCACGCGGAACGACAGCAGTGATCCGAACCGGCGATAGCCGCGGCCGATGATCTCCGCGTCGGGATGGCCGGGCAGCGAGGGGTGGAACACCTCGGCGACGCGTGGATGGCCGTCGAGAAACG
>CAZZGM010000205.1:0-2418 GCA_964653955.1 uncultured Bifidobacteriaceae bacterium
CGCGGGGCCGGTTGTTTGCGTCGGCCACTCCGTACGGGTCACCACGGGCGCCCACGTCCGGCCGGCTATGAAAGCGCCGAACGCACGGGCATGCAACGACGTCGCGCGGGGGAGCACGTCGCGCGGTGGGGTGTTGTCGCCCCCCGTCGACCGTTGCGGACCGCCGTGTACAGCTGCCGACAACCGGTGCGTCGGGCGCCACTCGGCACTGTTTGAGCCGGGGCGACAGCCAGGGCGAGTTTGCCCAAATGCCTGATCATGCCGACGTGCCGGTTGACCGGCGGGCCGCTCCGGGCGACGGGTGGCGACGACACCCTACCGCGCGGCTCCGGCCGAGCGTCCGTGGACGCGAATTCGAGCGTCGGCTCCTTGGCTGCGCTCCGGGCGTCCTACCACTGCGCGAGTCGTGGCGGCGAGCCCTCCACCGCGCGGCTCCGGCCGAGTGCACACGTGGGGCGCAACGTCATGAAGGTCATGACCTGACCCCAGCTATGGCCGAGGCCAGTTGATCACCAGCGTGGCAGCAGGTGCCGGGCCCTGGCTGGCGGGCAGGTTCACGAGGAAACGCCGCCCGTCCGGTGCCACGTCGAACGTGCGCAGGTCGGTTCTCGTATCCACCAGTATGGACGTCGCGGCCACGGCGTTCTGTCCCCTTCCCAATGCCGGCGTGGCAACGTGGATCGCCGATTCACGTCGGAAGAACAGTTCGCGGCCTTCGCGACTCCACCGTGGATCGCTGCCCCCTCCGTTCGTCACACGTTCTCGCGTGACGGACCCAGGGGAGCGGTCCCGGAACGGCTCCACATACACTTCGAATCGCCCCGACTCGTCGGACACGTAGGCCAGCCAGCGTCCGTCCGGCGACACCACCCCCTGCACGTCCGCGAATGGCGTCTCCACCAGCGGCCGCGCCTCGCCACCACGCACGGGCACCAGCCACAAATCGTCGCGTGTTGCCCCCATCGTCCGCGAGACGATGAGGCTCGTGCCGTCGGGTGTCCACGACGCCACACGAACGGGCTCGGCAAAGCGGACCAGCGTTTCGGCCGGCAACACCGCGCCGGCACCGCGCACCATCACGGCACGGCCCGCCTGCACCCACGCCACGCGGAGTCCATCGGGCGACCACACGGGCGTGTCGTCGGCGTCGATGGACAACGACACGCGCGTGGGCGTCAGGTTCGCGCCATCGAACAGCACCACGTCGAGGGTGCGCAGCAGCGGATCCATGAACGTGGCCAGCACACGGCGCCCGTCGGGTGCGACACGAGCCGCCCATGTATCGGCTGGCGATCCAACGCTGCCCAGACGTTCACCCGCGGCCGACAGCCACACCAGTTCGCGCGCCAGCACGACAGGCGGACTGTAAATCACCACCTCGTCCGTGGCCGTGGCCAGAAGCTGTCCGGCGGCGCTGGTACCCACGCTCACGCCCAGCACCGTGACCGGGCCGTGCAGGCGGCGTCCCTCCGCGTCAATGGCCTGAGCCACCAGCGCGCCATCGTTGGCAGAGACCAGATGCCCTCCCACCACGAAGCCGTGGGCCGCGCTGCCCGTCAATCGTTCCGCTGGCTGTTCATCGTCCAGCGCCGTCATCCAGAGGCCCTGACGCGATGGAGTGTCGGCGCGCACGAAGTAGATCACGTGACGGCCGTCCGGCAGGAACGACGGAAAGAGATGAGCGAGTTCGCCCGACTGACGATCGAGTTGTGTCAACGGACGGGTGCTGCCGTCCGCGTCGCGCACGACGAGCGCGCCTTCACCACTGGTGGCGGCCACCAGAGTGCCCGCGCTGTTCCACGTGGCTCCACGCGCCGCCTCGATGGACAGGAGATCGGTAATCGCCAGCGTCTCGGTATCCAGCGACTTCAGCGAGCCGGCCACGGCAAAGCCCAGGTGGCGCCCATCCGGCGACCAGAAGGGCAACACGCCGCCATCGGTACCCGGCAGTGCCGTTGTCGTACCGGTCTGGAGATCCTGCAGGTAAATCTGGACGTGCCCATCGCGTGTGGCCGGAAACGCCAGGCGTCGTCCGTCGCGCGCAAGCGCCAGACCGAAAGGGAAATCGCTGCCGGCACCCGCCTGCAGACCTTCGGGGGCGGACCATTGTCCACGCAGCGGCGCGGGCGCTGGCGGCGGTACTTCGCGCCAGTGGCGCATGGCCGGAACGAACAGTGCGATGACCGCCAGCCCGAGCGTGGTGATGGCCGCGGTGGCCAGAAGGCTGCGAGGCCGTGCGTTATACTCGTCGTTCACGTCAGTTCCAGGAGGTTCCCGCGCATGTCGATCCGAGCACTCGCCCTGGCCGTCATCATGACGTTTGCCAGCCTTCCGGGAGCGGCCGTCGTGGCCGAAGCCCAGGACGCGCCGGCCCGCCGTCCCGATGTTATCTATGTTCCGACGCCGGAGGCCGTGGTC
>CAZZGM010000205.1:2428-6098 GCA_964653955.1 uncultured Bifidobacteriaceae bacterium
AAGCCATGTTGCAGGTGGCCAACGTCGGCAAGGACGACCTCGTCTACGACCTCGGTTGTGGCGATGGCCGCATTCCCGTCACCGCGGCGCGCAAGCACGGCGCGCACGGCGTCTGCATCGACATCGACCCACAGCGTATCAAGGAAGCGACCGAAAACGTCGACCGTAACAACGTCGGCGACCGCGTGCGCGTGGTGCAGGGCGACTTGTTCGAACAGGATCTGAGCCCGGCCACGGTCGTCACGCTCTACCTGCTGCCGTCGCTCAACGTGAAGCTGATGCCCAAGTTGATGCAGGAACTCGCGCCCGGCACGCGCATCGTGTCGCATGCTTTCGACATGGGCGACTGGAAGCCCGAGAAGGAACTGGACGTCGAAGGCCGGAAGGTCTACTACTGGACGATCCCGAAGCGCTAGCGACCAGGCCGGCCCGGCACCCGCCGGGCCCGACCCTCACGGGCGCTCATTCTACCGCCGCAGGCACGGCTCCGGCGTCTCCCGCCAGACGCCGCCGTGCCGCCAGCCACTCCACCGCATCGTCCATCAGCGAATACGCCACCGGAATTACCACCAGCGTCAGGAACAGCGACAGCAGCTGTCCGCCAATCACGACGACGGCAATGGTGCGGCGTTCTTCGGCACCGGGACCGGTGCCGATGGCCAGCGGCGTCATGCCGCCCACCAGCGCCAGTGTGGTCATGAGGATGGGCCTCAGCCGGTCGCGGTTGGCGTCGATGATGGCTTCTTCGCGCACCCGTCCCTGCCGGCGCAGGTTGAGCGTGTGGTCCACCTGCAGGATGGAGTTCTTGGCCACCACGCCAAACAGCACCAGCATGCCGAGCGCCGAGTAGAGGTTCAGCGTGTCGCCCGTGAGGTAGATGGACAGCAGCGCGAAGGGCAGCGACAAGGGCAGCGCCAGCAGGATGACCAGCGGATTGACCAGGCTCTCGTACTGCGCGGCCAGCACCATGTACATGAAGATGACCGAGAGGATGAATGCCCATCCGAACTCGGTGAACGTCCGCTCCAGTTCGCGCCCGCGGCCCGAAACGGCCGTGGTGTAGGCGGCCGGCATGCCCAGGTTGTCCGCGGCGGCACGCACGGCCTCGAGCCGGTCGGCCAGTCCGTAGCCCGCGGCAATGCCCGAGCGCAGGTTGGCCTGCCGCTGACGATCGTACCGGTCCACGCGCGACGGGCTCTGGCCTTCTTCGAGATGCACCACCGAGTCGAGCCGCACCATCTCGCCGGTGTTCCGACCCACGTAGAGGCGCTCGATGGTTTCGGGATCGCGGCGGTCTTCCTCCACGAGCCTCAGCTGCACGTCGTAGTCCTCGCCGGCCAGCTGATCGCGGTAACGCGACACTTCCTGATCGCCGCCCACCATCAGACGAAGTGCCGCGGCAATGTCCTGCGTGCGGATGCCGAGGTCGGCGGCGCGGGCACGATCGATCTGCACGCGCAGCTCCGGCTTGTCGAGCTTCAGCGTGGTGTCGGCGTCCTGCAGGCCCAGCTCCTGGGCCTGCAGGCGCAGCGTTTCGGTGTAGCGCGCCAGCGCCTCGAGTTCGGGGCCGCGGATGATGAAGTCGAGGTCGAAGTTGCCGCCACCGATGTTGAACGTCTGCAGGTTGCGCACGGCAATGCGCAGATCACTGTACTTGCGCATGCGCGCGCGCACCTGCTGCATCACGTCGCGCTGCGAGTAGTTGTTGCGGAACGCCTCGCCGGGGTCGAGACGCAGCAGCCCCCGGATGAACCTGGAGAGCGAGAACAGACGCTCCTCGTGCGGCGCAATCTGCACGAACACCTGGCCTTCGTTGACGGCCGACAGCGGTCCGCCGGCCATTGTTGCCAGCGCCAGCCGCACGCCCGGCACGCTGCGCACCTCGCGCTCGATGGCGGCCATCACCTCGGTCATGGCCGCGGGGCTGGCGCCCTGCGGTGCGGTGACGCTCATCTCGAACTGTGCTTCGTCTGCGCCGCTGGGGATGAACTCCTGGCGGACCATGCCGTAGAGGACGATGTTCATCAGCACGACGGTGACGGCCACGGCCGCCACCACCGCCCGGTGCCCGAGGGCCGTGGACAGCACGCGCGTGTAGGCACGATCGATGTGTCCGTAGAATCCCCGCCGCGACGCCGCCGCGTCGTGATCGTGTGTGTGTCCGTCGCCACGGCGCGAGAACATGCGTGCGCTCATCATCGGCGTGAGCGTGAACGACACCAGCAGGCTCACCATGATGGCGCAGGCCGAGGTGAGGCCGAACTGGTAGAGGAACCGGCCCGAAATGCTCGACATGAACGAGACGGGAATGAAGATCACGACCAGGCACAGCGTGGTGGCCAGCACCGGCAGGGCAATTTCCGCCGTGGCCTCGCGCGCCGCGTCGAAGCCGTTCATGCCCTTCTCTTCGATGAACCGGAAAATGTTCTCCAGCACCACGATCGCATCGTCAATGACGATGCCCACCATGAGGACGAGGGCGAGCATCGTGACCGTGTTGAGCGTGAAGCCGAGGGCGGCCATCAGACCAAACGTGGCCACGACCGACGTCGGGATGGCCACGGCGGCAATGATGGTGGCGCGCCAGTCGCGCATGAACGCGAACACGACCAGGCAGGCGAGGATGCTGCCGAGCACCAGGTGGACGTTGATTTCGTGGAGGGAGGCGTAGATGTGTGTCGACGAATCGCGCACGATCTCCATTTCCACGCCCGGCGGCAACTGTGGCCGGACACGGTCGAGCGCAGCCTTGACACCGTTCACGACCTCGACCGTGTTGGCGCCCGACTGGCGCCGCACCTCGAGCGCTACCGCCGGCACACCGTTGAGCGTGGCCAGCGAACGCTGTTCCTTGGTCCCGTCTTCGGCGTAGCCGATGTCGCGGACGCGAATGGGCTGGTTGTTGCGCGTGGCCACCACCAGTTCGCTGAACTGTGACGCGTCGGTGAAGCGGCCCATGGTGCGGAGCGTGCGCTCCGAGACATCCGTCGTGACGTTGCCGCCCGGCACCTCGGCGTTCTGCTGCTGCAGTGCCGCGCGCACTTCCGCAATGGACAGTTGATAAGCGGCCAGTCGATCCGCCTCGATCCAGATGTTGACGGCACGCTCGAGACCGCCAACGATGCGGACCTCGCCCACGCCGGTGGACCGTTCGAGCACCACCTTGACCAGCTTGTCGGCAATTTCGGTGAGCTCACGGATGGACAACTGGCCCGAGAGCGAGACCGACAGTGTCGGCGAGTTTTCGCTGTTCTGCTTCTGGATGATCGGGGGATCGACGTCGGTCGGCAGCCGGCGCAGCACCGCTGCCACGCGGTCGCGCACGTCCTGCGCGGCGGTGTCGATGTTGCGGTTGAGCTCGAACGTGACAATGACCAGGGACTGGCCGGGGCCCGAGACGGACCGCAGCTCGGTAATGCCCTCGACCTGGTTGACGGCTTCTTCGATGATTTCGGAAACCTGCGTCTCGACTTCTTCCACCGATGCGCCCGGCAGCGTCGTGCGCACCATGATGGTGGGCAGGTCCACGGCGGGGAAGCGGTCGGTGCCGAGGCGGAAGAACGACGCCGCGCCGACCACCACCAGGGCCAGCACGATCATCGTGGCGAAAACAGGGCGTTCGATGCAGGTGGCCGCCAGCGTCCGCATGCCGTTCCTCTCAGGGCGCGAC
>CAZZGM010000206.1:0-4137 GCA_964653955.1 uncultured Bifidobacteriaceae bacterium
AGCGCGAGACTTCGTTCACTACGCGGTCAGTCGAATCGAGCAGCTGTCCCGCGGCTGATTCGTGGGCGGCTGGACCGGGGCGCAGAGAAGGGGTAGGCTGTGCCCGTTCCGTTCGTTTGTTGGAGGAGAGCACGCGATGACACGCGCACGGTTGTCGTCCTGGTCGGTCGTTGCCGCTGCCGTCAGCATTGGTGTGCTCGCGAACGCGTGCGCATCGGCGCAGCCAGCACCGTCGGCATCACGGCTCGTCGGGCGCTACTGGAAAGCCGTCGAGCTTGGCGGCACGCCATCTCCGTCGAGCGATCGGATACGAGAGGTACACCTTCGGTTCGACAGTGACGGCCGCGTTGCCGGCTCGGACGGCTGCAACGGCGTGTCCGGCACCTACACCGTGGACGGCGACACGCTCACCTTCGGCCAGTTCGCGGCAACGATGATGGCGTGTCCAGATACGCAGGCTACGGAAAAGGCGTTCCGCGACGCGGTGACGGCCACCGCCCGCTGGAGTTTGACAGGCGATCGGCTCGAGCTGCTCGATGCCGCCGGCGCGGTCGTCGCACGGTTCGTGTCGCCGGTCGACGGGGCGCAGGTGCCCGGCGGCCCACCGCCGGAACCAGTGCCGAGTCTCGCTGGCACCGCCTGGCAACTGGTTCGGTTCGAAGGCGGCGACGACTCCGTACTCACGCCGGACGAGCGCTCGAAGTACACGCTGCAATTCGACGAGCAGAGCGGCGTCACGGCAAGACTGGACTGCAATCGCGGGCGCGGCACGTGGATGTCGACTTCGCCCGGCCATCTCGAATTCGGCCCGCTCGCGTTGACGCGTGCAATGTGCCCACCCGGCTCACTGCACGATCACATCGTCAAGCAGTGGCCATACGTCCGATCGTACGTAATGAAAGACGGGCACCTGTTCCTGGCGCTGATGGCCGACGGCGGAATCTACGAGTTCGAGCCTGTGCCCTGACCGGCAACGCAGGCGTGCGAGCGCGCGACGGCTCTTTGACGCGGCGGGCCAATCGTCCAGAATGATGCGCATGATGAACCGCCGCGAAGCCATCACCGCACTGGCCGGCACCGCCGCCCTGCCGCTGGTGGCCGGGTGCCGCACCGAGCCGACCGCCTCCGTGATGACGGCCGAAGCCGCGGACGCCGCCGTGCTGCCGCAGCTCGACGCCATGGCCGAACGCCTGCTCCGCCTGTTCCCGGAGAGTGCAACATCCCTCGGTATCGATACCGGCCCGCTGGCGGATCTGCGCTCGCAGCTCTTCGATCGCTCGCCCGCCGGCAAGGAGCGTATTGCCAGCCAGGTGCGCGCGGACCTCGAACAGGCGCGAGCCATCGACACGTCCCCGCTCTCACACGCCATGCGCACGAGCGTGGAGGTGGTACGGAGCGCCTACGCCACCGCACTCGACGGCTTCTCGCTCCCCTACGGCGACATCACCGTCGGCAACTGGCGCAACACCCCGTATGTCGTCATTCAGAATGTCGGCGCCTATCTCGACATCCCGCGATTCCTGGACGCCGAGCATCCCATTGAAACCGCCGCCGACGCCGAGGCGTACCTGGCGCGCCTGCAGTCGTATCCCGCGCAACTCGACGGTGAGCTCGAACGCCTGAAGGACGCGCGCGGCAAGGGCCTGGTGCCACCGGCCTTTCTCATCGACAAGGCGCTCGAACAACTGCGCCTGTCCGTGAAGAGCGCCCGCGCCGGCGGCTCACTCGTGGAGTCCATCGAGCGGCGCACGAAGGACATTCCCGGCAACTGGGCCGAACGGGCGCGCACGATTGCATCACAGGAGGTGGCGCCGGCCCTGGAACGGCAGGTGGCCGAATTCCAGACCCAGCGTGCCATGGCCACCGACGAAGCCGGCATGTGGGCGCGTCCAAATGGCGACGAGTTCTACGCCTGGGCGCTCAAGGCGTCGACGACAACGGAAATGACGCCGGATGAGATTCATGCGATGGGCCAGGAGGAGCTCGAGCAGCTCCATGCCGAGATGGACACCATCCTGAACGGCCTCGGCTACTCGACGGGCAGCGTCGGCGATCGCATGAAAGCGCTGGCAAAGGATCCTCGCCACCAGTTTGCCGAAGGCGACAAGGGCCGCGCCGAGATCATGGCGTTCATCGAGGATCGCCTCACATGGATCCGCGCGCAGTTGCCGCGCGCCTTCCACACGCTGGTCGATCCGAATATGGAAGTCAGGCGGCTCCCCCCCGAAGAAGAGCCCGGTGCACCCACCGCGTACGGCGGCGCCGGTTCCATCGACGGCACGATTCCCGGACGCTACTGGATCAACCTCCGGCGCACGGACCTGCACAGCAGGTTCAGCCTGGCTGATCTGACCTTTCATGAAGCCATTCCCGGCCACATCTGGCAGGGCGATTACACGCACCAGATGCCGCGCATCCGCCAGTTGCTGGCGTTCAATGCGTACTCGGAGGGCTGGGCACTCTACGCGCAGCAGCTCGCGGATGAACTGGGTGCGTATGCCGACGATCCGGTCGGCCGCGTCGGGTATCTTCAGGCGCTCGCCTTCCGTGCCTGCCGGCTGGTGGTCGACACCGGCATCCACGCCAAACGCTGGACGCGCGAGCAGGGTGTGCGCTTCTTCGTCGACGTCAACGGATCGAACTTCGAAGAGGTGGCCAGCGAGGTGGACCGCTACTGCTCGTGGCCCGGCCAGGCGTGCGGCTACAAGGTTGGCCACACGGAAATCAACCGCCAGCGCGACAAGGCACGCGTGGCGCTGGGCGATCGCTTCGACGGCAAGGCCTTCAACGACACGCTGCTTCTCGGTGGCAACGTGCCGCTGGACGTGCTGGCGAAGAACGTCGACGAATACGTGCGCACGGCCCGGGCATGAGTGCACGGCTGATGCACGCACGCGACGACATCCCGACTCCGGCGCTCCTCGTCGAGCTCGACCCGTTCGAGCGCAACATCGCGAGGATGGCCACGTTCCTGCGGGAGCGCGGCAAGGCGTTCCGCCCGCACGCCAAGACGCACAAATGCCCTGAGATCGCGCGTCGCCTCATTGCCGCCGGCGCCGTCGGTTCGTGCGTGGCGCGGCTGAGCGAAGCGGAGGTATTTGCCGCGGAAGGTCTGCGCGGACTGCTCATCACGACACCGGTGATTGGCGCGGCCAAGATCGTACGCGCCGTGGACCTGGCAGCACAGGCACCGGACACCATTTTCGTGGTCGAGTCCGAACCGAACACGCGCGATCTCCACGAGGCCGCTGCCGCACGCGGCATCGTGCTCAACGTCGCCATCGATCTCTACTTCGGCCGCTCCGGCATTGCGCCCGGCGCACCGGCCGTGGACCTGGCCCGCGCGCTGCGCCGTTATCCGAACGTGCGTTTCGCGGGACTTCAGGCTTACGACGGCCAGGCGGCGCACACCGCGCCGTTCGACGCACGGCGCACGCGCAGCACCAGCAGCCTCCGCAAGGCAGTAGAGACGCGCCGGATGCTGGAGCACGAAGGCATGCCGTGCCCGCTGGTCAGCGGCGGCTCCACCGGCACCTACCGCATCGATGCGGACATCGAAGGCGTTACCGAACTCCAGCCGGGCAGCTTCATCTTCATGGACCTCGAATACCGCGGCATTGGCGGTGAAGGCGAGGACGAGTACCGCGACTTCGAGCAGTCGCTCTATGTCGAGGCGACGGTCATCTCCCGCCAGCCGGGTATGGCCATCGTGGACGCGGGCTACAAGGCGTTCGCGACGGATCGTCCTTTTCCGCCGGTGCCGGTCGGTTTGCCGGGCGCCACCTACGCGTGGGCGGGCGACGAACACGGCCGCGTGGACCTCACCGAGTGCGGCGGCACGAACCGCACGCGATCGCCGACGCGCAGGTCGTGGTCGCACTCGGTGAGGTCCACGCGGCCGTGTTCGTCGCCGGCCCACGCGTAGGTGGCGCCGGGCAGACCGACCGGCACCGGCGGAAATGGGCGGTCCGTCGCGAATGCCTTGTAGCCCGCATCGACGATGGCCATGCCCGGCGGGCGGGAGATGACCGTGGCTTCCACGTAGAGCGACTGCTCGAAGTCGCGGTACTCGCCGCCGTCCACGCCGCCGATGCCCGGGTATTCGAGGTCCATGAAGATGAAGCTGCCCGGCTGGAG
>CAZZGM010000206.1:4147-6064 GCA_964653955.1 uncultured Bifidobacteriaceae bacterium
AGTGCGACCACGACCTGCGCGTCGGCGATCGCGTGCGGTTCGTGCCGCCGCACTGCGACCCCACCGTGAACCTCTACGACATCATCCACGCTGTGCGCAGAGACGTCGTCGAGGACGTCTGGCCCATCGCCGCGCGCGGCAAGAGTCAGTAGAGCCGCCAGTTCGCATACTGATGCGCTTTCGCATATCGAGGCGCTGTGGGGGCACGGTGGGGCCCCTGCGTCCACTCGGCCGGCCGGTCGCCTGCACCTCTGGCAGGATCAAGCACTTGGGCAACTCGCCGTGGCTTCGCATGGGCTCAAACAGGCCGCGAGGTGGCCGACGGCGCAGGCGTCGGATCCGTACGCGGCCGGCCTCAAGGCCGCAGGGGCCCCACCGTGCCCCCACAGCACCGCGCGCGCGTACGTGAGCTATCCGCAGCACGCGCGGCATGCGACCGCAAGGTGCAGCCCTGAGAGCAACGCGATGGGCAGCGTCAACGCATCGCCCGGCGGAGGGGCGTCGCCGCCCGTCGACCGTTGCGGACCGCCGTATACCAATCCGACAACCGGCGCGTCGGACGCCACTGGGCATCTGTCTGAGCGCCAGCGTCAGGCAGCGCGAGTTTGCCCAAATGCTTTGTCATGCCGACGCGCCGGTTGACCGGCGGGCCGCTCCGGTCGACGGGCGGCGACGCCCCTCCGCCAGGCAGCCGTGGGCGCGAATTCGAGCGTCGACTCCTGGCTGCGCCCCGCACCTCCACCACCGTACGGGTCACAGGCGGCACAGGCTCCCGGCGCAGGTAAGATCGCCCCATGACACCCGTCGAAATCCGCTACTGCCGCGTTTGAAACTACTACCCGCGCGCCTCCAGGCTGGCGGCGCTCATCTCCCGCGACTTCGGCGTGGAGCCCTCCGTTATCGAAGGCGCCCGCGGCGAGTTCTCCATCCGCGTCGGCGACCAGGTGGTGGCCCGCAAGGACGCACACGGCTTCCCGGACGAAACCGAGGTGCTCGACGCCGTGCGGCGCGCGCTGGGACGCTGATTCCGGCTTACAATCGCGTCGCCTTGCCGCTCGCCTGCCCCATTCCCGGAGACCCGTGCGCGTGAGCGCGACCGATGCGCTGAAGCACGACCTCGTCCAAGCCATTGACGGCGAGGTTCGCGTCGACGCCGCGTCCCGGGCGCTCTACTCCACCGACGCCAGCGTCTACCAGATCGAGCCACTGGGCGTCGTCATTCCGCGCACGGCCGAGGACGTCGTGCGCACCGTGGAGGTGGCCGGGCGCCACGGCGTCCCCATCACGCCGCGCGGCGGCGGCACGTCACAAGCCGGGCAGGCCGTCGGCGCCGGCCTCGTCATCGACACGTCGAAGTACCTCAACCGGATCCTCGACATCAATCCGGACGCGCGAACCGCGCGCGTGCAACCCGGCCTGGTGCTGGACGAACTGAACGCCGCGCTGAAGCCGCATAACCTCCGCTTCGCGCCGGACGTGTCGTCCGCCAGCCGCGCCACCATTGGCGGCCTCATTGCCAACAACTCCAGCGGCGCACGTTCCGTCCTCTACGGCACCACCATCCACCACGTCCGCGATCTGCACGTGGTCGTGGCTGACGCGACAGTGGCGCACCTGCGCCCGCTGGCCGGCAACGAACTGACTGCCGCGGCAGCGGGCGACAGCCTGCTGGCACGCGCCTACCGCACCATTCCGGAACTGGCCCGCCGTCACGCGGACGAAATCGATCGGCGCTACCCGAAGATCCTGCGGCGCGTCGGCGGCTACAACCTCGACGCATTTCTCGATGAACACGCCCCCGTCGATCTGTCGCGCATCGTCATCGGCTCCGAGGGCACACTCGGCTTCGTGGTGGAGGCCACGCTGTCGCTGGTGCCGCTGCCGGCGCACAAGGCGCTCGTCACTGCGGAGTTCGAC
>CAZZGM010000207.1:0-6059 GCA_964653955.1 uncultured Bifidobacteriaceae bacterium
TGCTGACAATGGCTTCCTTGAGGCCGCCCTGGCCGGCTTCGCTCATGTTCAGCACTTCGATCTTCCAGCCCTGGCGTTCCGCATACCGCGTGTACATGCGATAGAGATCGGACGCAAACAGCGCCGCTTCTTCGCCGCCTGTTCCGGCGCGGATTTCCACCAGCACGTTCTTGTCGTCGTTCGGATCCTTCGGAATGAGCAGGATCTTGAGCTGGTCGACAATGCGGGACTGCCGTGCGGAGAGGTCGTTCAGTTCCTCGTGCGCCAGCGCCCGCATCTCCGGGTCGCCGGCCGCCACCAGCTCTTCGGCCTGGGTAATTTCGGCGGCCACCGACTTGTACTCGCGGTACTTCTCCACGAGCGCCTCGATGTCGGCCAGCATCTTGGCCTGCTTCCGGTATTCCGATGGGTCGTTCTGGACCGTTGCCGTCCCGAGAGAAGCGGTCAGCTCCTCGTAGCGGATCTCCACGGCCTCCAACTTGTCGAACATAGATTCTTTCGCGCTGCTGTTCACCACGTCACGGGCCCCGGATGAGGAGCCCTGCGGACATCGACTGCCGCCGTGCTAACCGCCCGACACCGGCGGCAGGAAGGCGATCTCGTCGCCATCGGATACCGGACTGGCCAGCCTGGCGTATTCCGCGTTGACGGCGCACGACATCGAACGTTCGTAGCCGGCCAGCGCCGGCATGTCGGCCACCAGATGCCGCCACACGTCCTGCACGGTCGCCGTGTCCGGCACCTCGCGGGTCAGCTCGCCGGTTCCGGCCAGCTCGCGCAGGCGGGCAAACAGCCGGATGGTCACGCGCATGCCAGCCTCATTGCCCGCTCCCTGGCCTCGGCGTCGTGCGGGTCGGCGGTGGCCCCTTCAATCCATGCGTCGCCGCCGTCGAAGTACTCGTGCTTCCAGATGGGCACAATCTGCTTGATCCGTTCGATGGCATAGCGGCACGCCGCAAACGCGTCGGCGCGATGCGCGGACGCCGCGGCAATGGCCACGCTGGCTTCGCCAATCTCGAGCCTGCCCACGCGGTGGTGGATGGCCAGCAGGGTCGCGGGCCACCTGGCGGCCGCTTCGTCGACGATTTGCTCCAGGGCCTTCACGGCCAGCGCGTCGTAGGCCTCATACACGAGGTGTGTGACGCGGCGCCCCTGGTTGTGGTCGCGCACGACGCCCAGAAACGTCACCGCGGCTCCATGCCCGGGTGCGTCCACCAGGCGGACGAGCGCCACGGCGTCGAGCGGGGAGGCGGTGACGGCAACCCGTGAGGCCATAGGATCCTCCGAGTATAGAGCACCGGACGTGTGCCTTCAGGCCGGGTGCCGCACAAGGTGTCCCAGCGGCCGATGGCCGCGTCCGACATCGATGCCATGCCGCATGGCATCGGCCACGTAGCGGCGGGCACCGGCCACGGCGTCGCGCAGGCTCTGTCCGCGGGCGAGTCCGGCGGCAATGGCGGCGGCCAGCGTGCAGCCGGTGCCGTGCGTGTACGGGCCGGAAATACGCGGGCCGGAGAACACATGGATGTCGCCGCTTTCGCAGAGCACGTCCACCACGTCGGGGCCGTCCAGGTGTCCACCCTTGACCAGCACCGCCCCCGGTCCCAGGCGGGCCAGGCGGCGCGCCGCCTCCTGCAGATCGTCCTGCGTCTGGATGGTCATGCCCGTCAGTACCTCCGCTTCGGGCACATTGGGCGTCATCACCCGGGCCACGGGCAGCAGTGACCGTCTCACCGCATGCACCGCATCGTCATCCAGCAGGCGGTCGCCGCTCTTGGCCACCATCACCGGGTCGACCACCAGGTTCGGCAGGTCCAGGGCTTCGACGGCCGCGACGACGGCCTCGACGATGGCGGAGGTGGCGAGCATGCCGGTTTTTACGGCATCGCAGCCAATGTCCGACGCCACGGCTTCGATTTGGGCCGTGACGAACTCGGCCGGCACCAGGTGGACACCGGTGACGCTCATGGTGTTCTGGGCCGTGAGTGCCGTGATGGCCGACGTGCCATACACGCCGAACGCGGCAAAAGTCTTGAGGTCGGCCTGGATGCCGGCGCCGCCGCCCGAGTCCGAACCCGCAATTGTCAGTGCCCGCGCCGTGCCGGTAGAATCGACTGCCATGACTGTTCGTGCCTCATCTGCTGCCACCCTGCTGGATCATGTTGCGGCCCCTGCGGCCGGCGGCCGCCTGCTGGCGGTGCTGTTCGTCACCGTGCTGACCGCGGCGCTCTCGCAGGTCAGCTTCCCGCTGCCCTTTACGCCCGTGCCGTTCACGCTGCAGCCCATGGTGGTGTTGCTCGGTGGTGCGGCGCTCGGGGCGCGGTTGGGGGCGGCCAGCCAGATCCTTTATCTCACGGCCGGAATGGCCGGCCTGCCGGTCTTTGCCTACGCGCCTGAACTGCCGCAGGGCATTCTGCGCCTGCTGGGGCCGTCGGGCGGCTATCTGATGGCCTACCCGCTGGCGGCGTTCGTGGCCGGCTGGCTGGCCGAACGTGGGATGGACCGCCGCTTTGGCAGCTCGCTGCTGGCCATGACGGCTGGCCTCGGCGTCATCTTTGGCGGCGGCGTGTTGTGGCTGGCGAAGGACCTGGGGCTGGGCGCTGCTCTGGCCGTCGGGCTCTATCCGTTCCTGCTGGTGGATGCCGTGAAGATTGCTGCCGCGGCGGCCGTGATGCCGGCGGTGTGGCGCTTCCTGCGCGGCTGACGATTTCCCCGCTCGCCCGGTTCGCCGGGGTCTCCGCAAGCGGCGGCCGGACGTCGTGTCCGGCCGCTGTCACGACCGCCCGAAAATCAGGAAGTACTGGTAGGTCAGAAAACTTTCGTCCGAGACCAGGCGAAGTCCCGCCTGCTGCGCGTCGGTTTTCACCACGTCGGGGCTCACCCGCTGGTCGGCCTCGGGTCCGGGGCCGCTGCCACCCTCACGAAAGTCGATGATGCCCAGCCGTCCGCCCGGCTTGAGTGCCCGCGACAGGTTGGCCAGCAGCGTCACCCGATCGTCCATCTCGTGATACACGTCCACCAGCAGCACCACGTCCATCTGGCTCGCCGGCAGGCGAGGGTCGCTGCCGCGTCCCAGCACGGGGCGTACATTGCCCAGCCCTTCGCGCTGCACGCGCCGTGAGATGGCGTTCAACATTTCGGGCTGGACGTCCTGCGCGAAGACCACGCCCTGCGGGCCGACACGCCGCGCGAGCCGGATGGTGAACCAGCCGCTGCCGGCTCCGACGTCGGCCACGACCGATGCGTCGGCAATGCCGAGTGCGTCCATGATGCGTTCGGGGCGCTGCCACTGATCACGATCGGGGGCTTCGAGCAGGCCGAGATCCTGCGGTGGAAACAGCCGCGGGTGCGATGAGGACTGCTGCCGCGCCGCTGGCGATACCACGGCGGCGAGCATCAGCACGCCGACGGCAAGGGCCGGTCGAAGCCACATCACTGGCGAGTATAGGGTACGCGTGCGTCCGGCCATTCCGGAGGTAGACTGACGGGATATGTTGCCGCAGTTTTTCGACTCGGTCGTCGAGCTCATCATCAAGACGTCAACGGACCTGCCCCCCGACGTGAGGGCCGCGGTGTCGGCCGCCATGCGGCAGGAGGAGGCCGGCTCGCGGTCGTCTCAGGCGCTGGCCATCATCGCGCAGAACATCGACCAGGCCGCCACGGGCGAAGGGGCCATCTGCCAGGATACCGGCATGCCGACCTTCGAGGTGAAGTGCCCGGTGGGCGCCAACCAGATCTGGATGAAACAGCAGATCAAGAGCGCCGTCGCCGAGGCCACGAAGCGCGGCAAGCTGCGGCCCAATTCGGTGGACTCCATCACCGGCGAAAATTCGGGCAACAATCTCGGCCCCGGCACACCGGTCATCCATTTCGAGCAGTGGGAGCGCGACGAGATCGAGGTGAAGCTGCTTCTGAAGGGCGGTGGCTGCGAGAACATGAACGTCCAGTACTCGCTGCCGTCCGAGCTTCCGCATCTCGGCCGCGCCGACCGGACGCTCGAAGGCGTGCGCAAGTGCATCCTGCACGCCGTCTGGCAGGCGCAGGGGAAAGGTTGCGGTCCAGGCGCCATTGGCGTGGCCATTGGCGGCGACCGCACGAGCGGCTACGTGGAAGCCAAGCAGCAGCTGTTCAGGACGCTCGACGATATCAATCCGGACGAGCGGCTGGCGGGCCTGGAAGCCGACATCATGGGCACGGTCAATACCCTTGGCGTGGGTGCCATGGGGTTTGGCGGCCGGACCACCTTGATCGGCTGCAAGGTGGGGGTGCTGAACCGCCTGCCGGCCAGCTTTTTTGTGTCGGTGGCCTACGATTGCTGGGCGTTCCGCCGTCTCGGGGTCCTGCTGGACGCCACGACCGGTGCCGTCACGAACTGGCTCTATCGCGATCCGTCGGTGCCGACCATCCCGATGATGGATCAGGCGGGTTTCCAGCGCACCGGCCGCGAGGTGGTGCTGCAGGCGCCGCTCGATGAGGCCACCGTGCGTTCGCTCAAGGTTGGCGACGTGGTGCTCATCAACGGGCCGGCCTATACGGGCCGCGATGCCGTGCACCATCACCTGATGAGCCACGAGCCGCCGGTGGACCTGCAGGGCTCGGTCCTGTACCACTGCGGTCCGGTGGTCCGGAAGCAGGAAGACGGACGCTGGACGGTGACGGCCGCCGGTCCCACCACGAGCATTCGTGAAGAGCCGTATCAGGCCGACCTGATTGGCCGGTACGGTATCCGGGCGGTGGTGGGCAAGGGCGGCATGGGCGCCAAAACGCTGGCCGGCCTGAAGGAGCACGGCGCCGTTTACCTCAATGCCATTGGCGGGGCGGCCCAGTTTTACGCGAAATGCATCGAACGAGTAGATGGGGTGTCCCTGATGGAGTTCGGGACGCCCGAGGCCATGTGGCATCTCCAGCTCAGGGGTTTCCCGGCCATTGTCACGATGGATGCCCATGGCAACAGCCTGCACAAGGACGTGGAGGCTGAATCCGCCGAATATCTGGCGAAACTGGCCTGAACGGCCGGGCTGGCTGAGGCCAGCCCTTTGTTAGAATGAATATCATGCAGACAGAACCCCAGACGACGACTCCGGTGGCGGAGGTAGTGCCGGGCTTCATCACGGTGACCGAGGCGGCTGCCGGCAAGATCAAGGAGCTGCTGACCGACGAAGGCAAGGCCGAGAGCGGCCTGCGGGTGTTCGTGCAGGGCGGAGGCTGCTCGGGCTTCCAGTACGGACTGATGATCGAGGAGAGCGGCGCCGGTGTCGGCGACCAGACGTTCCAGTCGAACGGTGTCACGCTGTTTGTCGATCCGGTGAGCATCAGCTACCTGAAGGGCGCCGAGGTGGACTTCGTCGATACCATTACCGGCGGCGGCTTCACCATCAAAAATCCCAACGCCTCGTCTACCTGCGGCTGCGGGCAGTCGTTCAACGCGTAGGCGTTATCCGGTTGAAGCGAGGAGGGACCATGGCCACAGCGTCGGCCGTTCCCGATCTCGACCGACTGCGGCCCGCGGGTACCAAGCGCTCAGGCAAGCGCGATCTGATCGTCAATGTCTTCCTGCGACAGCAGGGACATCTCAGTGCGGACGATCTGGTCGATTTGATCAAGCGTGAGGACCATCGGATCAGCCGCGCCACGGTCTACCGCACGTTGCAGTGGATGGTGGAAGCGGGCATTGCCCGCAAGGTCGACTTCGGCGAAGGGCGCTTCCGGTTCGAGCACTCGTACAGGCATCCGCGTCACTTTCACCTCATCTGCAAGGAGTGCAATCACTCGTACGAGTTCCTCAGCTCAGACATCGAGGCGCTCGTCGAAGAGGTGGCGGCGGCACGTGGCTTCACGGCGCGGCAGAGCGTCGTGCAGATTTACGGCACCTGCGAAGCGTGCCGTACCGGGCGTACGTCCACGGACGAAGGTTCGACATCCGAGCTGCTGTTCGCGCGTGATGCCCTGCGCATTGCCATTGCCACCGAACGCAGCGGCCTGGAGTTTTATTCGCGAGCCGCGCGTATCACCAAGGATCCGCGTGGCAAGAAGATCTTCCACGAGCTGGCCGAGGAGGA
>CAZZGM010000208.1:0-6056 GCA_964653955.1 uncultured Bifidobacteriaceae bacterium
CAAGGCATACGGCGCCGGCATCGACCTCTTCCACAAGCTCGGCGACAGCGTCACGTACGGCACGCCGCTGTACCGCATTCATGCGGCCAGCCCGTCGGAACTCGAGTTCGCCCGACACGCCGCCACGCCCGACACCGGCTATCGCCTGAGCACTACCGACGACACCATGCCCGACATCTCCACCTCCTTTTGATGGAGCGTGTCCACTAGCCATGCTGCTGTATTTCGACGATGAGCGGAGAGTGGCGGGGCGCGCGGCACGTGCCCTTGGCCGCAAGGCGGCGGTCATTCACCGGCACCGGTTTCCGGACGGTGAGATCAAGCTCACGCTGCCCCGGCGTCTGCCACGACGCGTGATCCTGTTCCGATCGCTCGTGCAGCCCAACGAGAAGCTCGTCGAACTGCTGCTGGCCGCACAGGCAGCACGCGAGCTGGGTGCCTCACACCTGACGCTGCTTGCCCCATACCTGGCCTACATGCGGCAGGACTGTGCGTTCGCACCCGGCGAAGCCGTGAGCCAGCGGCACGTCGGCACCCTGCTGGCGGCATTGTTCGATGGCGTCGTCTCCGTGGATCCCCATCTGCACCGCACGGCGGATCTCGCGGATGTGTTCCCCGGTTGCGATGCCGTGGCCCTCACAGCCGCACCGCTCGCCGGACGTCAGGCGGCGCGGCGTGTACCGAACGCGCTGCTCGTCGGCCCGGACGAAGAGTCGGCGCAGTGGGTGAAGACCGCGGCTGCGGAAGCCCGCACGGACTGGACCGTGTGCCGCAAGATCCGCCGCGGCGATCGCTCCGTGCAGATTGTCCTGCCCGACGCCCCCATGACGAAGCGGCGCGTGGTGCTGGTGGACGATGTGGCCAGCACGGGCCGAACGCTGGCCGTGGCCACACGGGAACTGCTGGCGGCCGGTGCGTCCAGCGTGGACGTCATCGTCACACACGCCATCTTCACCGGTCAGGCCCTGGACGACCTGCGCACCGCGGGCGTTCGCCATGTCTGGAGTACCGACTCCATCCAGCATTCGACCAACGCCATTCGCCTCGCGCCGCTCATCGCACGGGGTCTCGGCCGGCGCTGACTGACTGGGCCGACGGCCGCTGACGGCCTTGTGACAATTCCGCCCGTCCGGCGAATCATAGGGCGACCATGGATACGGCGCCGCCGCGGGACGAGTTCGTTACGCTCATCGAGCGCCACCGGAAGATCGTGTTCAAGGTGGCGCACACCTATTGCTGGAGCGCCAACGACCGCGACGACCTCGTGCAGGACATCCTGGTGCAGGCCTGGCGGGCGTTCCCCGGCTACGACGCGGCACGCCCTTTTTCCACCTGGCTGTACCGCATTGCCCTGAACGTCGCCATCTCGTGGGTGCGCGGTCATGGCCGCCGGCAGTACGCGACGGTGCCGTTCGACCACCAGCAACACGACATTGCCGCAGCTGCTCCCGAAGAGGACGACCGCGTCCGCGCGCTCTACTCGGTCATCCAGGGGCTCGACCCATTGAGCCGGGCGTTACTCCTGCTCTACCTCGACGATCACAGCTATCGCGACATGGCCGGCATCCTGGGCCTGACGGAAACCAACGTGGCCACCAAGATCAGCCGGCTCAAACAACGCATCCGGCAGGACATCGGACACCTCGCATGACGGACCACATCATGGACATCGACGACCTGAAACTCGCGTGGCAGCAGCTCGACCGCCGGCTCGAACGCCAGAACGCGCTGGCGCTTCTCCAGTTCAGAGAGGGACGCATGCGCCAGCTTCGAACCAAACTGTGGCCGCTGTACGGCGGCCAGATCGTGCAGGGGCTGTTTGGAACGGCAGTAGTCCTGGTGGGAGTGGCAACATGGGCGCGGCACTGGGATCTCGTGCATCTGCGCGTGGCCGGCCTGCTGCTGCACGTCTACGGGGTGCTGGCCATCATTGCCAGCGCACGCACCATCGCGCTGATTTACCGCATCGACTACGCCGCGCCGGTAGTGGCCATCCAGCGCCAGCTTGGTGAACTGCGCCGGTGGTACGTGCTGAGCAGCACCGTCATCGGACTGCCATGGTGGCTGCTGTGGATGCCCATCATGATGGCGCTCCTGGCGCTGGCCGGTATCGACATGTGGCAGCGCGCGCCGCAGATCTTCGTGATGGGCACAGCCATTGGCGTGGCGGGGCTGCTGGTGATTGCGGCGCTGGAACTCGCGGCCCGTCGGTGGGCCTGGCTGGCCGAGCACGTGCATGCCACACGAACGGGCGCCAGCCTTCGACGGGCCGCGGCGGTGCTGGAAGAGGTCAGGCGCTTCGAAGAAGACGCGGACGCGTGATCAACGTTCAACGCCTACCAGATCCCAGCCGGAGACCGTCCGGCGGAACGTGAACGTGGCGGGCGACCCCCATCCCGGCTGCGCGCCGTGCTGCGCCGAAATGCGGACGCCCACGAACGCGCCGCTCGCCAGCAATCCCGGCGGCGCCACGGCTTCGAGCGCGGTCACCTGCACCGGTTCGCCGACATCGCGGCTGGTATCCGAAGCGTTATCGAACGAGAACCACTGCAGCGTGTAACGCTCCGGTGGTGTGGCCGCACGCGCGTCCACCGCGGCGTTGGCAAAACGCAGCGTGCCGTTGGCATCGAGCACGGGATCCACCACCGGACACACCTGGTTGAGCCACACGGCCACCACCTTGTCGCGGCGGCGAATGATGGTCCGGGTCATGTAGTCGGTGGCCGCCGGATCCGAATACCGCGCCTTCTCCACCACGGCACGAATCAGCTCGTCGCTGAATCGCGACACGATCCGCGCCGCCCAGAACGCATCATCGGGCCGCATGTTCTCGAACGCCGGATTGGGATACTCCGGCTTCCACGCCAGCGGATCGAAGGCTTCCGCCTCGATGCGGCCCACCGATGGCGGCACCTTCGGATATTTGATGGTCATCCACGGCCGCACATACAACCCGAGCGTCGCCAGCGAGAGCCAGCCCGGACGATGCTCGAAGATGTATTCGTTGCCGGCACGGTGCCGCTGCGCGAACACGGTGCCGCTGCCGAGGATGGAGCCGAAGTCGAACATGTAGTGATTGACCCAGGCGCGCCCATTCGTCGTCTCGAGCATGTCGAGGCTGTTCACGCCTCGCGAGTCGTCATGATTGAGCCACGCCGCAAACACGCGCGCCCCACGCAGTTCGCGGCGGTGTTCGTGCGGGACAATGTCGTTCGGATCGTCCGGGCGCGTGCCGTAGTAGCGGAAGTTGCCGAGAGGGCGGCCGCCGGCAAACTTGCTCACCAGCACGCGATAGTTCCCGTTGGGCAGGCGTGCGGCCTTGTCGAACACCAGATCGAGATCGCGCCGGCTGAGCCGGCGCCGTCGTCCGGTGAGCCGATCGCGGATGGTCGCCGTGTCGGCAATCACGAGGCGCGAACGATCGAGCTCCGCCAGGTACACCTCCACCACCGTGTAGCCGATCGCGTAGTAGAACGCCGTGCCCATCATCTCGACGGCGCTGGCCATCTCGGGATTCGAGGGCGGATCCACTTCGATCTGGTACATCTGCCCCGACGGATCGGTCATGCGGAATCCCGGCTGCACGCCGGAGCTCTTGCCGGCGGCCACGATCCAGCCATCGAAGGTCACCGGCGTATCGCGCAGGTCCGGACCGCGCACCACCTGTTCCACACTCATCGGGTGGCGGCCAATACGGTTGGTAAACCAGCTCGAGTCGGGAACCTCGTCCACCGTATTGACGTTGAGCGCGCGAACGTCGCGACGTTCACCTGGCCACCCGAAGGTGTTGAGGAGGAAGTCGTAGCCGTTGGTGTCCTCGATGGGCCCCGCGCCCGCCGCATCCATCGCACGGTCGTCATCCACCCAGATGGGATCGTCCGGGTAATACTTCGGTGCGGATGCCGGTGTGCTCGTGGCAAACACGGCGGCCACCAGCACGCCGGCCAGCACAGCGGCCAGTGTGGCTCGTCGCGCGGCGCCGGGCAGGCGGTGAACGGCACGGGACAGGTGTGAGGTCATGGTTCAGAACACCCCGCCCCACACGATGTAGAGATGCCGGCCGTCGCGGCTGCCAAACCCCGCATCCACGCGGAACACCACGCCATGGTCGGTGTTGAAGCGGAAGCCGAAGCCGTAGTTCCGGTGCAGCCCGCGCAGGTTGACGTCCTCCCGCTCCATCGGCGTCTTGCCGGCGTCGTAGAACAGGGCGGCGTCGAGGCCGCTCCAGAGTTCCCAGCGATATTCCGCCTGCAGCAGCAGCGCGTGCGGCGCGCGGAACCGGTACATCCGATAGCCGCGCAGCGTGTCGTTGCCGCCCAGCGTCGGCATCAGGTAGAACGGCACCTGCCGGCCCTCGGCGGCCTCGGATGTCGACACGAAACCACGCAGCGCGAGTACCCGCCGATCGGCGAAAAAACCGAAATACTGGCGAACGTCCACATCCAGGCGGTTGAACGAGTACCGGCCGGTGGTGCGATCCGAGTAGTGCGACAGGTCGGCGCGAATCACGCCGCCGCGGCGGGCGTTCCGCGGTGTGCTGTAGTCCAGCTCGAAGTAGCCGTGCGTACGCACGAAGTCGGCCCGCTCCGACACACCGGGCGCCTGGGCTTCACCAAACACATCCACCACATCCCGCCGGTCATCGTCATTGCCTCGCCCAACACTGGGCGTGAGGTATTCGACGCTGCCGCCAAGGGTGATTTTCGACAGGGGCCGCACGCCGGCCGAGACGCCGGCCATGGACCAGCGCAGACCGTAGTCGGCCTGGGCGCGGCGGGAGGAGTCCGCCCCGAGTCCAAAAAAATATTCGCCGGCAGAGGCGCGCCGCCCCACCCAGCCTTCCGCCAGCACGCGGCCATGTGCAAGATCGGGAAACCTGACGCGTCCTTCCCCCGCGAAGTACCCGCGCCTGGAACCCATGGCCCAGACGTCGATGGTGCCGTGATCGTTCAGGAAGTCGCGATCGCGATAGCCGGCACCGTACGAAAAGCCGCTGCCCACGGTCAGCGTGCCGATTCTCGGATAGAACCCCTCGCGGTCGAAGATGTAGAGGGCTCGATCTTCGATGAACGCCATGCCGCGTTCCACGGGGTTGGGCTGGTGCGGGCGTGTCACCTGCGCCTTGGCTTCGCGCTCGGCGCGCAGCGCTTCGGCTCTGGTGGCGGGGGCGGAGTCGGCGTCTGTCTCCTGTGCGAAGGCGGACGCCGCCGTCAGGGGCACGACCAGCGCCAGCAGCCCGAACGCCACTCCGGCAACGACAGACGAGCGCATGGGAATCTGGTCGATCCTACCGCGAGCGGGTGGATGGCCACGAGGCCGTACATGGCTCGGGCTCCGGGGAACGACCTCTGCCGCTCACCGGAGCCCGTGTCACACCCTGGTTACGCCGATGGTCTAGCGCAGACGGGCCGCGCGGCCCTTCAGCGTTTCGGCCAGCGCCCCGAGGCGCACCTTGTCGCCCCCCGTGGCCGAGGCGGCATCGGCTTCGAGCTGTCCGGCCAGCGTATCGAGCCGGGCCAGGATGGCTTCGGCGCCACGGTCACGCGACGAGCGGAGCCGTTCGGCACGGTCCATGGCCTCCACGACGGCGCGGGCGCGCTCGGGCTGAATGCCGCGCGTGCGGTTCAGCTGATCGACGTAGGCCTTGGCGACCACGGCCACTGCTGGCCACACCACCTTCGGCTGTGCCTGCGCGTTGAACTCCTCGTGCTGCACCAGCATGGCGGCGGCAATTTCGTTCTGCGACAGGTACTGGCTGGGCAGCAGCCGGAAGATGTCGATGCCGCGCGCAATTTCCGACGCGTAAACCTGGCCGTTGTACCAGTAGGTGGACCAGTAGCCGCCGGTGATGAGACGTTCCGCGTCCAGCGGACCGCGATCGAAGAACGCGATTTCCACTGGCGTGGCCGAGTCGGTGAAATCGAACACCGACACGCCGCCCTGGTACCAGCCCTGCACCATGATGTCGCGGCCCGGCACGGGAATGAGCGATCCGTTGTGGGCCACGCAGTTCTCCGTCTCGGTCTGCGCCGCCGGCATCTTGTAGTAGCCGCGGA
>CAZZGM010000209.1:0-4314 GCA_964653955.1 uncultured Bifidobacteriaceae bacterium
CCCGATTACGGCTACCTGTGGTGGCTGAACACCAACGGCAAGAACTACCCGGGTCTGCCCACCAATGTCTATGGTGCCCGCGGCGCCGGCAGCAACACCATTACCGTCTCGCCGGACCACGACCTCGTGGTGGTGTGGCGCTGGCATCGCGGCAACGAAGCGGAGTTCGTCAGCCGGGTGATTGAAGCCATCCGCTGACGCAAGAGCGACGCCATTCGTATGAGGGGGCGCGAGCCACGCATGCACGGTGCGTGGCGGACGCCCTTGTCTCACAGTCCTCTTCGTTATCCGCCCAGGCCCTCGTCGCCGCTCCCCTCATCGTCCGCGTGCCGTGCTGAGGCACGTCCCCTCAAAAAAGCGCTCTCCAGTACAGCCGGCTGACGCATAATCCGCAGCGTCGGAAGCTCGACTACAACAAACCACCCAGGGTCCCCCGGTGTCCGAGGACGCTCCTTACACCGCGCACGCGCCGCTGATTGAGTCGGTGCTGACGGCCTCGTGCCGCATGCACCGGCTGGCGCCCGACCATGCCGACGAGTTTCGCTCGTGGGCGCGCCTGCGCCTGCTCGAGCACGACCAGGCCATCCTCAGGAAGTTCGGCGGACGCAGCCGGTTTCGCACGTTTCTCGTCACCGTGGTCGAGCGGTTGTTTCTCGACTGGCGCAATCACGAGTGGGGCAAGTGGCGGCCGAGCAGCGAAGCCCGGCGCGTCGGGCCCGTGGCCGTCGAGCTGGAGCGGCTGGTCGGGCGTGATGGCTGGCCGTTCGAGCAGGCGGTGGCGTCGCTGGTGAGCCGCGGCGTGGCGGTCAGTGTCGAGGAGTGCGAGCGGGTGTGGATGCGGCTGCCGCGACATCCCCGGCGGCAGCGCGTGCAGGAAGAGGTGCTCGCCACCGTACCTGCCGCCGGAACGGATGGCGATCCGGTGGAGGAGGACGACCACCGGCGGCAGGCGCGGCGGCTGGTGGCGGCGCTCGAACGCGCGCTGGAGGAGTTGCCGGCGGCCGACCAGCAGATTCTCCGCCTGCGTTACTGGAGCGGCGTGAAGGTGTCGCGCATTGCCGTCCTCGTTGGTGAGGAGCAGAAGGCGTTGTACCGGAGATACGAACGCCTGTGGAGCGGGCTGCGTCAGCAACTGGCGGCGGCCGGTCTGGACGAGGCCACCGTGACCGGACTGCTGACCTCCTGGCGCGGCGAGGGCGAAGAAGATGCGTAAGGGTGCGTGGGAGATTGCCGAAGTGTGTCCGTCTGAACGTGTGATGGCCTGGGGGCACGATGCCTGAGCAGCCCGGATCGGAACGTCTGGACGCCGACCTCATCGCGTCCTGGCTCGACGGCCGGTTGTCACCGGCCGATCGCGCGCGGGTCGAGGCGCGCATGGCCGAGGATCCCGAGGCGTACGAGTGGGTGGTCAACGCGATGCGGACCGCGGACGAACTGGATGCTGGCGAAACGGGGACCGAACCCGGCGCTGACCTCGGTGGTGATCGTAGTGGTGAGGGCGGCGACGGCACTGGCGCGGGTGGCGGTACGCCGCCGTTGACGGCCGCGCCGCGTGCACCGCACGTGTTGCCGATGCCCTCGACGCGTCCACCGTTCCATCGCCGGCGTACGTTCCAGGCCGTCGTGGGCGGTGTGCTGGCCACGGCTGCCGCGCTCCTGTTCGTCGTTCGGCTCGATCCCGTGTGGTGGCAGCAGCTCAATGGGCGCGACGCTGTCGACCCGCGCCTGGCCCGGCTGGTGGCCGCGATTGGTGATGAGCGATACATCGAAGGCCGTCTGACGGGCGGCTTCCGCTACGGTCCGCTTCGTCCGGTGACGCGTGGCCCCGGGGATCTGTCGAGTCAGAACCTGGCGCTGCTGGCGGCGGCGGGGGAGTTGCAGAAGGCGGTACAGACGGATCCGAGCGCCGAGAACCTGCACGCGTGGGGCGTGGCGCAGGTGCTGCTGGGCGATTGGGACGAGGCGGTACGCACACTGAGGAGGGCAGCGGAGATCGATGGTTCCAGTGCGGCGATTCACTCGGACCTGTCGGCCGTGTACGCGGCGGCGGCTGAATGGTCACCGGCGCCTGCACCGGAAACGTGGGCGCTGGCACTCGAGTCGGCGAACGTCGCGGTTGGGCTCGATCCGTCGTTTCGAGAGGCTCATTGGAATCGACTGGTCGCCCTCAAGGCATTGGGCCTGCGCGAACGTGCGCTCGAGGCCGTCAATCGGCTGATCGAACTCGAAGGTGACTCATCCTGGGGCGCAGAAGCGGCGCGCCTGAGGGCCGAGCTGGAAAATGTCCCATCGAGCTCGCGGTCATCCGAGATGCGGTTACCAGAGGCTCTCCGCCAGGGCCAGCTTCGGGCTGGTTCGGTCGAGGGTAATGCCGTCAGCTTCGATGACGTCCTTGCAACGTTCATCGAGGCGTGCCGTCCGGGTCATGCGCCAGGTACGGTTCAGGAGCTGCGCGAAGCGGCCACCCTTACGGAATCGATGCTTGGAGACGGCCTCGTCATCGATCTGATCCGGGAAGCCAGCGACTGTGCCGACGAACGATGGTTCGGAACGTGGCAACAGATCGCGGACGTACGTGCCAGTCTCGCAGCGGAACGGCCCATCGCGCGCCGCCTCACACCGGTGTTGGTCCAGGCGGTGGCCTCGGGTTGGTCAGCTACGGCGGCCGTGGCGGCCGTCGTCGAGGCGGTATCCGCCAACAGCCAGCGCCGATACGCTGACGTGGCCGATGTCATTCGTCTGGGTGACGCTGACAGCCGGCGGTATCCCGTGATGGCCGCACGGCTCGCCCATGCTCAGGGCCTGGCTGCCGCCCTCCAGAACGACTACGCGTTGGCGACGACACATTTCGGCCGGGCGCTCGATTTGTTCGACCGGTCGCGCCAAACCGATGACGCGACCCGGCTCCGCATCCAGGTGGCCGACATTTACGAGCTGACCGGCGAGACCAGCGCAGGTTGGTCGCATCGTGTGGCGGCCTTGCGGGAGGTATCGGCCATTGCTGATCCACAGGTCACACGGTGGGCGTATTTCTCGACCGCGGAAGTGCTACGGCATCGCGGGATGGACATCTCGGCGGCCATGCTGTTGAAGGACGCGGCCGTCCTGGGCCGGCAGAGTACCAACCGTGTTTCCCTGCTGTCGTCATCAGTAGATCTTGCCGACGTGCTGATTTCGACCGGCGACATCGAGGGCGCCGCATCAGCACTGGACGAAGCCGAGGTCTTGCTCGAAACCTTTTCCGATGACCCACGCCATTCGAGCCTGAAGGCGCGCATCCTGCACGAGCGTGCCAAACTCGCCCTGCGCAGCGGTGATGCCGGGCAGGCGCTGGCGCAGGTTGAGGCCGCCCTGTTGCTCACCGGTACCGACCGACGATTCCAGGAGGCGGAGTACGGGCTGACGCGCGTCACCATCCTCACCGGGCTGGGCCGGAATCGTGAGGCTGCGGCCGGTTTTATCAGCACGCTCGAAAGTCTCGAGCGGCAGCGCGCAGCGACCACCATGGCCGATGCCCCGCTGGCCCGGGCACTGCAAGCCTCGGGTGTGCCACTCGTGTCTGCCTTGCTGCGGCAGCACGAATCCGCACAGGCGCTTCGGCTGTCAGCGGCGCTGCACGATCACGTATCGGCGATACCTCGTCAGGGCGAGGCGGCCGCCGATTTTGAGACGCGGGTAGACGAGACACAACTCGTGTTGTTTGCGGCAGACGCCGGGCCAGTCAAGGCCATCTGGGCGATAACCCGCCGCGGGACTCGCGTCTACTACGTGCATCTGGCGACGTTGAGAAGCGCCGTTGATCGCCTGCACAAGGCCCTTCGCATCAGGGATGAGGTCTCCATTCAGGCCAGCTTGAGAGAACTCTTCGATCTCGTGTGTGCACCACTGGCCGCCGAACTCGAGCGGGCTGGTGCCGTTACGATCGTGACCGATCGCGACCTGATGGGCGTGCCGTTCGGAGCCCTGCGTTCCAGCCGTGGTGATGCCCTGAGTGTCACGCACGACGTTGCTTATTGTGCGTCCCTCAACCGCCTGCCGTGCCGCCGTTCGGCTCGTACGGACGGCACGGTGGTGGTCATCGCAAACCCTGCACCGGACCCGTTCCGCGCCCTGCCCCCGCTCCGGCATGTGGCGGCCGAAGCCGACGGGGTTGCGAGCGGATACGGACAGAACGCCCTGGCCGTGCGCCCGCCGATTGCACGGTCTGAAATGATGTCGCTGCTCGAGCGCGGAGCCATCATTCACATTGCCGCTCATGGCCTGTCCAACGCGCGTTACTGGAAGGACTCGCGTGTGGTCGTGGGCACGGCCGAC
>CAZZGM010000209.1:4324-5559 GCA_964653955.1 uncultured Bifidobacteriaceae bacterium
CATTCGACCTGACGGCGCTCGACATCAGCCGCGCGCACCTGCGCGCCGATGCCACGGTCATTCTGAGCGCCTGCGCCACGGCGGCGCAGGTGGGTGAGGCGCGTGATCCTCTGTCCCTTGCCACCGCATTTGTTCACGGCGGGGCCGGGGCCGTCATCGGCACACTCTGGGACCTGCCCGATGTGGCCGCCCCTGCTCTACTGGCCGACCTGCATGCCGCCCTCCGCCGCGAGCACGACGTCGCACGAGCGCTGTCGGTGACGCAGCGTGCGTGGCTGAACCGGGCGGATCTCACTGATCGTGTCGCGGCAATGGCTCTGGTGGTCATTGCCGCCTGAAGAAAAAGGAGCGTTATGTCGAGACTCGTGCTGTCTGGCTTCTGCGGTCTGTTTCACCAACCCGGTGACAACTACTTCGATGTGGTAATGACGACGCCGGAGCAATCAGGAGGTCCGGCGCACTTTGCCACGCTCAGCGTAGAGTCCCACGAGTTACTCAAAGGCAGTCCCGACTTCATTGTCGGCGACAGTCAGTCCGAGCGTATCTTCGCGTGCTGGTCTCTCAACGGTTGCAAGATCCGGATCGCTGACCGGGTCGGGTCGTCACAGGTCATCGACAGTGCCGAACCGAACTGGTGTGATTTCGACGACGAAAAGGATGTGTCGTGGCGGTCATTGAAGTTGTTGCCGGACTTCAGGGAAATCGGCGGTTCCAGCCGCCTGAGCCCTGCTGACCAGTGGCCCAGGCTCGGCGACGTGCGAGTATCCGGCGGAAACGTTCGAGTCATGACACCATCGCTGCCGAAGCTCCGCAAGGCACGTTTCAATTTCATGGATCAGAACAACCAGCTCGTGTGGCCGGAGGTCCGGCCCATGGGCCTTCAGACGGAAGTGATGTATCAATCGCCCGTCGTTGTCGACCTCGAGAGGCCTGGTGGCGAGCGCCAATCAATCGAAATCGCAGAGGGAGTGCCAGCGGTCATTGCCGTCGCTGCTGCTGGCACGGGTGCCCAGCGGTCGCATGGCGACGTTGTGTACAACTTTTACGTCAGCGCCAGTAAGCGAGAGCGTATCAAGCAGGCGTCCATGGACGCACCGATCGAAGAGCATCACTTTCCCTCGAATCCAGACGAGTGCGGAAATTTTCGGGTCCAGTTCGATTTCTGAAATCACGCACCTGTGCCTGTGCCGCCGTCCATGGTGACGGCGGCACGCCTTCGGATGCGGCACACCGAC
>CAZZGM010000209.1:5569-6056 GCA_964653955.1 uncultured Bifidobacteriaceae bacterium
GTTTCGTCGCGCACCGCTGCGAGCAGCAGCGACAGCCCGGTGGCATCACGAAGCGACGGATATGCCGGCCGCAACCCGGCAGCCAGCAGGAAGTGTTCGAGCATCCGCTCGGATCGTTCGATCAACCGCCAGTCGCCCAGATACTCGATCCACACCCGAAACGGATTCCCTGCCGCAATGTTGGTGAAGAAAAACACCCCGTCCACGGCCATTTTCCGGCGCGCGGCTTTCAGCAGCAGGACGATGGTGGCGTCTTCGAGATAGTCGAACAAGCCGCCTGCCAGCACCAGATCGAAGGGACCATCGGCGCGGCGAATACCGCGCAGTACGTCCGTGCAGAGCATGGTCACCGAGGCGCCCAGCAGGTGCGCCCGGTCGGCCGCCAGCGCCACGGCATCGGCGTCCTGATCGACCAGCGTCAGGTGCGCACCAGGCAGCGTGATGGCCTCGTCCACCGGCGTGCCGCCTTTCGTGCCATCGCGCCGCT
>CAZZGM010000210.1:0-6016 GCA_964653955.1 uncultured Bifidobacteriaceae bacterium
CAACCACGTTGTCGCGCACGAACAGATCCAGCACGCCCACCATGCCCGGCGACACGCGCGGCGTCTGTGGAATCACCTCGACGTTGCCGTACTCACTGGTGAGCTGACGGTACACCGCCGCCGTCAGCGCTGCGTCCGCCAGGGTCGTCCGCAGGCGATCCAGCAGCGAGACGTTCGTGAAATCGAGCAGACCGAGTGGCACGAACAGGCACCGCTCGGCGCGATCGAGTTCGGTGGTCACGCGATACGCCTGGACGGTCTCGAAGTACTGCACCGTCAGCGCGTGCATGTGGTTGTAATTGGTCACCACCCGCGTGGAAATGGACTCGTGTTCGGTCTGGCTCACCTCGCGCACGGTCGAGGCACGGCGGCTGCGCGCGGACGAGGCGTGCTGCTGCGTCCGATCGTTGATCTGCTGTGACAGGCTGGCCGCCAGATCGCGCGCGCCAAACGACGAGGACGTGCTCATCGACTCCGTGTGAGACGACGACTTGCCGTACGATCCGCCAAGAGCCAGCGGGCCGAGTTCGAGCCCCAGTGCCGCACCCTTCTGCGTCGTGGTCGAGGTCACAGACGTCGACGAGGACCCTTCCTGGAACTCGGTGGCCGTCGACGAGGTCACCTCGTTCAACGCCCGCGTGTGGCTCTGCTCGTTGGCCAGCTGCTCGCGTTCGTCGACCGACTCGGTGGACGAGCCGCGCGTCCGCCGCTGCCAGTCGACCACGGCCATGCGTGTGCTCTCGCCGGGCGCCAGTGCCAGGCTGTGGAGAAGCTGACCGAGCGTGACGCCCAGCGAAAACCACGATTGCCTGAACGTGAGCAGCGCACCGGTGGCGACACGCTGAAACGCTACCGGTGCCGCCAGCGCGGCATCGAGATCCACCCCCGTGGTGCTCTCGAGCGCCGTGACACTCTGGTCCGACTGAGGTGCCAGGTCGATGACCAGCCGCCTGTAGAACACGCGCTCCGTGGCGTAGGTGCCCGGCTTGGGCAGCAGATCCTCCGGCGCTTCCGGATCCGGCACATGGGCGGCGGCGCCGAACGTGCGCCGCAGGATGGTTCGTGCGGTCACGAACGGCGGCCACAGTGCCAGGTCGCGGATGGTCTCCACATCGAGCGCCGCCGACAGCGCATGCGCATCGCTGACAGCGAGCCCGGCCAGCAGCGTCAGCGGATGGCGCGACCACTCGGCGACGGGCACGCCCGGCGGCGCCACCACCGCATCACGTGCCGCGACATTCAATCGCGATTCGGCCAGTGTCGGATCCGTCTCGGCGCGCAACAGCGTCTCGGCCGTCGCAAACAGTTCGGACGCCGCCAGGTCGAAGACCGTGCGGATGCCCAGCGGCTCCAGGGCATCGCGGGCGGCGGCATGCACGCCGAGAAGCACATCCACAGGAGCGCGCAGCACCTCGTCGGCGGTGAGCGCGGTGTGCGCGGACTTCAACTGATGGGCAAGCACGAACGCCATGACGTTACCCCGCCGGCTGGCCGTACACGACGAACTCGGCGAAATCAGGCACCGTATCTTCGCCATCGACGAGCACGCCCGAGTTTCGCTTCACCCCGACCTCGAAGTGCACACCCGACTCACCGTCCGGGCGGACGGCCACGGCGTAAGCATCGACCATGGCCCCCAACTCGCCAACGCGCAGGCGCAGCACCACCTCGATGGCATCCGGCTCGTCGGACAGCGGCGGCGCCGGTTCGACGCTGACACTCTCACCAGCATCAATCGTCAGGTCGAATGCGGCATCACACGGCGTGCCACCATCCGGCAGGTGACGCACCACCGCCAGCGCCAGAATCGTCACCGCATCCTCCGGCATCGTCCGATTGACAATGGCCACGCGGCCACGGCCTGCAAGCAGGCTGGCCACACCGTCGGGGCCGAGCAAGGTCGGAGGCATGTCCGCTCCTAGGTAGACAACTGTTCGAGAGTCACGCTCTGCAGCAGGCGGAACGTGATGTCGGCCCCGCCGCCGGGCCGCGGTGTGATGACCGGCTTCGTCAGCACCTTCCTGACATCGATGCCCTCGCCGGCCAGCAGCGTCGCCGTGGCCGCATCGTCTGCCGGCAGTGCTGCATCCGCCGGTACGTCAATCGTCTTCTCCACCGTCATCACCCACGCCACCGCTCGCAACTGCCTGGTACCGGCTGGCGTGTGCAGGTTCACGAAGCTGTTGGTCGCAAAGCGCATGGGCTGCGGCCATTCGAGTTCGTACTCGTAGAACAGATTGAGGAACAGCTTCTCGTCCGAGGTGTTGAGCGTGGCCGACATCGACGCCGTAGCCGGACCGCGATGCGTGAACAACGTCTTGCCGCCGATGTCCTGGACGCTGACGTCCAGGACCACCGGCGAGGAGAACGTGCCATCGGTGAAGCGCGAGCTGAGCTGGAACGTGAGAGCAATGGGCTGCGGCGCGGCCAGCTTCGGGCCCACAGTACGCGTGGTGGGCTGAGGTGCCGGCGCGGCTGGCAGGAAGTCCGTGGAGACGTTGACGGCTTTCAGCACATCCCCGGCAATCTTGCGGCCCTGCGCGCCCATCTGGGCGCGGAACACGTCACGCTCCGTGCTGGCCGCAGCCTGTTCCGGCGACGCCGCCGCTTTCGCATCGAGCTTCTTCGCGTGTGCCATGTCGGCACCGCGCTCCGTGTCCGTGCCCTTGCCGGGCGCCGGATTCTCGCCCGCGCCGCCGGCCGCCGGAATGCCCATCATGTTCGCCGCCAACTGCGCGGCAAGCTTCAGCCGCTCGGTGTTCTGCGACATCACGGTCTCGAGGTTCTGCGCGGCCTGTTTGGCCACCGCCGTCGCACCGGCTGCCGACGCCGTCTGCGCGGCCTGCGCAATGGCCGCCGACTGGGCAAGACCGCTCATGTCACGGAAGGCGCCGCCGTTCTGGATGGCAGCCACCACCGCGGCCAGCCCCGTCGGATCGGGCAATGCCACCGGATTCTGAATGGACACCACGGGTGCCGACAGCTGACCCGGCGTGAGTTCCTCCGGCAGCGAACGCGATCCCGCCTGCACGGGGGCAATCTCTGAAGCCACGAATGGAATGGGCGAGTCCTGCCAGTTCCAGAAGCGTGTCATGTCGAGCTTCTCGGCCGCATTGAAACGTCCGAGCACGGCCTCGGCAAACACGCCGCCCGACGGCAGCGGCACAATCTCGGTTTTCGGCACGGGCCGATCGAGCCCCGTGCGCTCCAGAAACGCCTGCCAGGCCGCCATGTCTTCCGCAAGATGCGGGTCGACCGGATTTTCGGCGTCCTCCGTCGCCGGCAGGTTCATCCGGAACACGAGCATGTTCGACGTGATGGCCACCGGGCGCTGGTCCACGAGCTGCGCCAGCGGCAACCCGCGGAAACTGTACCGCGCCAGGATGGTGGCAATCGACGGGCCATCCAGGCGGCGCATGACCGCCTGCGTGTAGTGCAGGACGTTGGCTTGCAGGTGATCCAGCAGGTCACGCGTCCCAGACGGCAGCTCGATGCGAACACATTCCTGCCAACCCGATCCCGAACCACCCGCCGCCAGCTCGATGGGCACGTCGAGCGTGACCACGGTACCGAACAGGCTCAAGTGCAGCGTGAGCGACGTGGCCAGACGCGCCGTGCCCGCGTGCACGACCGAGATGGACGCGACCTCGGTAATGGCCGTTGGTGCCGTCGTCGACGCACGCGTGGATGTGATGTCCGCCAGCGCCACGCTGGTGCCGTCGCGCCGCTCCACCGCAAATCCCGATGCCTGACCGCTCCGCAGCGCCACGCCCAGCAGCAGCGCATCGTCGCTCAGATACGTCGTATTCGTCCGCGTCGGCACGATCAGCCGGCCGGCCATCTGGCCAATTCGATCGAGCTGATCGAGTTGCCAGCCCGCCTGCGCGAGCCGGATGATGCGCGACGACGAAGGCTTGATGTAGGGGTCGGGCGTGGACGGCTCGGGCGCGGGAGAATTCGGTGTCTCGTCCGCAGAGGCTTTTCCGGCGGCGGCTGGCGCTGCCATGGCCATGAACTGGACGCCGGCAAACACCGTGGTCAGGAGATGCGCCCTGTCGATCAACGACGACCGCGGGCGTACCGACACCACGCATACGGTGCCGAGCTCGGCCAGCGCGCGGCCAATGGCTGGCGACAGCGCCGCCGCTCCCAGTTCCACGCGCCAGCGCTCCACGAGTTCCAGGCTGCTGAAGTCCAGGAGCCGCACGGGAACGAATACGCAACGTTCGGTGCGTTCGAGCTGCGTGGTGGTGCGAAACGCCTGCACCACCTCGTAGTACTGCACCGACAGCGCGTGCATGTGGTTGTAGTTGGTCACCACGCGTGTCGAGATGGCCTCGTGTTCCGACTGGCTCACCTCACGCACGATGGATGCACGACGGCTGCGCGACGAAGACGCGTTCTGCTGCGTACGATCGTTGATTTGTTGCGCGTAGTTCGCGGCAATATCGCGCTGGCCGAAGGATGACGACGAACTGACGACGTCGGTGGTCGTTGTCGACGTGCTGCCGGAACCCCCGAGCGCGAGCGGCCCGATTTCCAGGCCGAAGCCGCCGCCCTTCTGCGTTGTGGTCGAGTCGGCCGTGCTGGATGATTCACCGGACTGGAACTCGGAAGAGGTTGCAGCAGTCACCTCGGTCAGCGCGCGGGTGTGCATCTGCGTATTCGACAGCCGATCGCTCTCGTCGATGCTTTCCCCCGCGGACGCACTTGTGCGCCGCGTCCAGTCCACCATGGCCATGCGTGTGCTCTCGCCGGGCGCCAGCGCCGTGCTGTGCAGCAACTGCCCCAGCGTGAGCCCCTGCGTGAACCACGACTGGCTGAACGTCAGCAGGGCGCCAGTGGCCACCTGCTGGAACCCGGTCGGGTTGAGTAGCGAGGACGTGATGTCCACGGCCGCGGCCAGTTGCTCGATCGGCTGCGCGTTGTCGGGTGGTGTGAGCGGCCCGTCGATGAGCAGCGTGCGATAGAACGTGCGCTCGGTGGGATAGTTGCCGGTGCGCGGCAGCAGATCGGCCGGCGCGTCGGGGTCGAAACCGGCCGCCTGCTCGGGGAAAAACGCGTCCGACAGGATGGCGCGCGCGGCCAGCGACGGCGGCCACAACGCCAGGTCGCGGACCGTGGCCACGTCGAGGGCGCCGGCAATGGCCTGCTCGTGCGCCGGCCCGATGGCTCGAAGAATCGAGATGGTCTGGCCGGCCAGGTCCGCGACTTCGACACCGTCCGGCACATTCACGGTTTCGCCAAGGACAACGCCCAGACGGCTTTCGGGCTCGGTGCGCTCCGTATCCGCCGCCAGCGCCGCCAGACGCCGCGCCGTGCTGAACACGCGCGAAGCGGCCAGGTCGAACACGCTGGTAATGCCGATGTGCCTCAGCGCGTGTGCGGCACCTTCCGACACTCCGAGCAGCGCGGCCACCGGCGCGCGGAGAATTTCGTCCGCCGTGCGCGCCGTATGCCCGCTGCGAACGAGATCGACGGTCGTTTGCGCCATGCTGATCTCCGGCAGCCAGGTGAAGAGGGGCGGAACACTATCACGGGAGAGGGGAAAACGTATACAGGCGGCCGGGCGTGAACCGCAGACCCACCTCGGCGCCGGGGTGAACGGGTTGGGCGGCGGGGACCAGGGCAACAATTCGGACGTCGTCGGTGGTGTGGACGTGGGCGATCGTGGCGTGGCCGAGCGGTTCGACAATGTCGACGATGCCGGTGAGCGGGGCGTCGGCTGGCAGCACCAGCGTGATGTCCTGCGGGCGGATGCCAATGGAGTGGCGCTCGCGGGCCGGGCCGTCACCAAGCAGTGCGGCCGCGGCGGTCAGTGCCGCGCCTTCCAGCAGGTTCATGGGCGGTGAGCCGATGAAGGTGGCCACGAACTGGTTGGCCGGACGCTCGTACAGGTCCTGCGGGGTACCAACCTGTTCGAGACGGCCCTCGCGCAGCACCGCAATCCGCTGGCCCAATGTCATGGCCTCTTCCTGATCGTGCGTCACATACACCATCGTCGCACCCAGGCGCT
>CAZZGM010000211.1:0-6014 GCA_964653955.1 uncultured Bifidobacteriaceae bacterium
TGGACGCGTAAACACAAGGCAAAAGGCACAAGGCAAAAGGCAGAAGGCAGAAGGCAGAACCGGCGCTTCGGGCTCAGTCTGCGCAGTTTTCTGCCCTTCGCCTTCCGCCTTCAGGCTGCGTTCTTCAGCAGCCTCCTGACGGGCGGCTGCTCACCATAGTCCGACCCGGCCTTTCACCGAGTCGATCAGGCGCGCCGGATCGTAGCCAATGCCGCCGCGGAACACGGTGCGAACGTTCCGGATGTCCTCGATGTTCCGCGACGGATCGCCTTCAATCACCACGAGATCGGCCTGCCGGCCCACGGCCAGCGTACCGATCTCTTCCTCACGCTCCAGGTAACGCGCGCCGTTTCGCGTCGCCATGCTGATGGCTTCGAGCGGCGTGAAGCCCGCCTCCACCAGCAATTCGATGGCGCGGTGGTTCGAGAAGCCAGGCACCACGCCGCCGCCACCGGTCGGATCGGTTCCTACCACCAGCAGGCCTCCGGCGCGGACGAACGCACGTTCGAGGGCCATGGCTTTCGGAAACAGCGTGCGATACACGGAATCGGTGCGTTCCGCCGTCCGCTGATGATTCCGTTCGAAGTCCGCCTTCAACTGCGGCAGCAGCACGTCGAGTCCCGGCGGCACGGGGCGTCCCGGCGTGAACGTTTCGAAGACCGTCAGCGTCGAGGTGAGAGCCACGCCCGCATCCACCAGCTTGCGGACGAGTGCCTGGAACGCGGGCGACTGCTCGTCGAGATCGGCCACGGTCTGCTGACCGGCCGCCTGGCCGGGACACACGTCGAGCTGCTTGTCGCTCACGAAGTCCGTGGCGGCAAGGAAACCGTGTTCGAGGTTGTCGATGCCGAGATCGGCGGCTTCGGCATAGGTGACCGAACACAGGTGTCCCGTCACCTTCATGCCGCGCGCGTGCGCTTCGTCGATGACCGCGCCCAGCTGCGCGCGCGAAATCTGCATGTAGGCCTTGAACGAGGTGGCCCCCATCCCGGCCCAGTACGCCACCTGCTCCTTCGCCTCGGCGGCGTCCGCCATCGACCGCATCTGCATGAACGCGTTCGGGCCGTTGACGTACGGCGCCGTGGCGTCGATGGCGGGTCCGGCCACGCGCCCCTCTTCCACCGCTCGTTTGAGGTTGAGGTCCATGAAGCCGTTCATGTTCCCGCCCGTGCGAATCGTCGTCACACCGCCAGCCAGGTACAACCGTACGAAGCTGGCCCCCAATTGCCCGTACACGCCGGGACCCACCGGGTAATAGAGGTGTTCGTGCAGCATCACCAGGCCGGGGATGACGCTTCGTCCCGCGAGATCCACGACCGTTGCACCGGCGGGCACATCCACCGAAGCCGCATCACCGAGCGCGGCAATGCGGCCGTTGTGCAGGACCAGCGTCTGCCGCTCGCGTGCGGGCGCGCCCGTGCCGTCGATGACGCGCGCGTTCACCAGCGCCACCGTGTCCGCATCGACGGAAACGAACGGCCTGATGGTGTCGGTCACGAGCGGCCGCTGCGCGGAAACGGATGTGAGCATCACACCGGCTGCCAGCAGCAGGCGGACGGACAGGCGGAAACCTGAGGTGGCCATCGGACTGTATCGTCGACTTGTGGGAGTACCCGTTCCGCAGGACCGGGCCGGAATACATCGTTGAGTGCCGATGTCAGCACTCGAGTGTTCGTTGATACGCTCCATCAGGTGTTCTCGAGAGCGGGCGTGCTGACTATGGTGAGACCGTGAAGGCCACCATCTCGGCGCCGGTGGCACCGCCCACCGATATGTCGACGCGCACCGTGTAGGTGGCGGGTGCGAGGCTCGTCAGCGGCAGCACGACACGCGCCACACCTTCGGGGCCCTCGGCCATTGGCAGGTCGGTCAGGGCCTGCCCTTCGCGGTTGCCGAGACTCGCACTCAACTCCGGCGTACCGGCGTCCGAGACGTAAGGCACGTCAATCACGAGACGATCGGTGCGGCGGAAGCGGCGCGAGGCCGTGGGCGTGGGATTGTCGTCCGCCTGGAACGCACGTGTTTCGATGAGTGTTCTCGTGCGGTACACCCGTGGTGTCCCGATGCGGAGGTTGGCGCCCTGATAGTCGGGCACGTTGATGGCCTGGCTCCACCGGTCCAGCACCGCGCCACCGGCGCTGCGCACCGTCAGGCGCAGCGTGGCCGGCCCGGGCTCCAGGTCGAAGCGGGCCACGCCAGGCATGTCACCATCACTCGGCCCCGACCGGATGCGCTGCGGCTCGGCCAGCGGCGTGCCCGCGCGCGTCAGTGGTTCGACGTCGAGACTCGCGGGGGCTTCGTCCGGCGGCTTCGGTCCCGGATCCCACGACACGGCCACCGCGGTTGCTTCGTCCTCTCCAGGCGTGGCACCAATCCAGAGGTCCACGAGCCGCGTCTCATCCACCACCACCAGCTCGCGCAACGCACGCGTGAGCGTGGGGTCTGGCGGCGGCGCCGGTGTGGGATTGGCTTCCGCCTCGGTTGGTGCCCAATAGCCGCGGCGCGCCGTCACGCGCACGCCAGGCCGGCGCACGCGCACGTTGATGCGGTGGAACCTGCCGTCGGCCAACGTCCGCGTCGGTGAGTAACCAATCAGGTAATACGCGCTGGCGTCGCCGAAAATCTGGCGGATGCCGTTGTCGTGGTTGTTGATGTTGACGAGCGATCGTCCGCCGGTTTCCGTCGACAACCGGCGCAGGGCTTCGCTGCCGCCGAGCGGAGCCGACCCGAGCGGCCGCGGATCGAGCACGTGCACGGTGACGTTCCCCCGATTGGCCGCGCGCAACGCGGCTTCGAGCCGGGGATACAGCGGACTGCCGGGCATCCCCACCGGCGGTCCCTGGCTGACGAAAATCACCGACTTGCGTCCCTCACGCAGGCCGCCCAGGTGCGTGACCACGGCCTCGAGCGCCGACAGCGTGACACCGGCACGCAGCTCCCACACGTTGCGCTGCGTCAACTGGGCTTCTTCCACCGCGCTTCGTACGGGCATCAGCTGCCCGCGGCGCCCTTCGAACGTGCGGATACGGTCCAGCAGTTCGGCTTTGTCGCGCGTGAAGCGCAGGCTGTCGAGCGTGGTGAGCGGATCCATCAGCGCCACGAGATCCGTTGGCTGCAGCTGCTCCACGAAGCTCTCGAGCGCGCGCCGCAGCGGGATGGTGGACATCGGCAGCCGATCGATGTGGTAATCGTCCAGGAACAGCGTGAACAGGCGGACGTCGTCTTTCGCGGCCTCGACGCGCGCCTGCTCGGGGCCGCGAATGTCCAGCGACTCACCGCTGTCATCCGTGCGCTGCCCATCGAGCTGGATGAACTGCACCGTCTCCACCGTCTGCGGCACGTCGTCTTCGGTGACGATGAAGTCTTCGGCCTGGAGGTCGGTGACCGGCTGATCGCCGCGGCCCGTGACCGAGACGTCGACGGTGACGAGGTCGACGGTGGCGCGGAAGATGGGCTGATCGGGCTGTTCCTGCGGTGGTTCCGCCTGCTGCCCGGGCTGTTGTTCGGCCAGCACGCCGATCAGCAGGCTGAGCAGAACTCGGGTCATGCGGGTTGGCCCGGCCGGGAAGGCCGGAGGCGTTCAGTATCGCACGGCCGCCGTGCCCTGGCCGACCTCCGCGCACGCGTCCCCGGCCACGAAAAAAGGGCGGGCCGCAGCCGGCTCCTTCGAGCCGATTGCGGACCGCCCCCGGTCCTGATGCAGCAGGCGGTGGCTAGGAGCCGCCGGCCTTGCGTGGCGTGGTGGTCTTCTTCGCCCCACCGCGCGCGGGCTTGCTGGCCTTCGACTTGGCGGTGCCAGCGTCCTTCTTACCGCCGCGCAGGCGTCCGGCCGCGGCACGGAGCCGCTCGCCAACGCTCTTCTGCGGAACACTGCCTTCGGTCTGCGCAGCCTCCTCGGCGGCCTTGCGGCGCGCTTCGGCTTCCTTCGGATCGAACTCGCTGCCGACCAGCTCGATCTGCGCAACCTCGGCGGCGTCACCACGGCGATGCCCCAGCTTGAGGATGCGCGTGTAGCCCCCCGGCCGCTCGGCAAACCGCGGCGCGAGGCTGTCGAACAGCTTCGTGACGACGTCCTCGTTATGGACGTCGCGCATCACGAGGCGCCGGGCAGACAGCGTCTTGCCCTTCGGATCGGCGGCCTTGACGCCGCGCTTGGCAATGGTGATGAGCCGCTCGACGAAAGGCCGCAGCTCCTTCGCCTTGGGCACCGTGGTCTCGATGCGCTCGTGCTGGAGCAACGCAGTGGCCTGGTTGCGCAACAGCGCGATGCGATGCTCGGTGACGCGGCCGAGCTTCCGGTGTGCTTTACGGTGACGCATGACAGTTTCCTACTCTGCTCCCGCGGCCTGTTCGAGCTTCATGCCGAGGCTGAGGCCCATGGTCTGCAGGATCTCCTTGATCTCGTTGAGCGACTTGCGACCGAAGTTCTTGGTCTTGAGCATGTCGGTCTCGGTCTTCTGTACGAGCTCGCGGATGGTGCGGATATTGGCGTTCTTCAGGCAGTTGTACGACCGCACCGAGAGCTCGAGCTCTTCCACGCTCTTGTCGAGATGTTCGTTGGCCACGCCAATGCGGGCCGGCTCGATGACCACGTCCACATCTTCGTCCTCGTCATCGTCGAGGTTGATGAAGATGTTGAGATGATCGCGCACGAGCTTGGCGGCCAGCGACACGGCATCGCCGGGCACGACCGAACCATTGGTCCACACCTCGAGGGTGAGCTTGTCGTAGTCGGTGGCCTGGCCCACGCGGGCGGCCTCCACCACGTAGTTCACCTTCTTGACCGGCGAGTGCACCGAGTCGATGGGAATCCAGCCGATGCCCAGATCCTCGTCGAAGTTGCGATCGGCCGACACATAGCCGCGGCCGCGCTTCACGCGCAGCTGCATGTGCAGCGAACCGCCTTCCGACACCGTCGCGATGTGGGCATCGGGCTCGAGGATTTCGACGTCCTGATCCACTTCGATGTCGCTGGCGCGCACCGGGCCCGGGCGGTCGACACGGACGGTGAGCGTCTTCGTGTAGTCGGCGTGGCACTTGAGCGGCAGCTGCTTCAGGTTGAGGATGATGTCGGTGGCATCCTCCACCACGCCCTTGATGGGCGAAAACTCGTGCAGCACGCCGTCAATCTGCACGGCGGTAATGGCGGCGCCTTCGATCGACGACAACAGCACGCGCCGGAGCGCGTTGCCGATGGTCGTGCCGAAGCCGCGCTCGAACGGCTGCGCGTAGAAACGGCCGAAACGGTCGGTCAGGGTCTCGCGCTCGAAATCGAGGCGCTTGGGGCGCTGAAAGCCTTTCCAGAGCATCTAGGTATCCTTTCGCCAAACGGGCCGGCAGTTCCGGCCTCCAGACCTGCGGGTTACGACCGCCGGCCTCCCGCTGCAGGTCTGAAAAGCTGCGGGCCGGACGGGTGGCTTTGCTGAGAAAGCAGAAGGCAAAAGGCGAAAGAAGGCAGAAACGGTTGCCTTCTTCCCTTTTTCTGCCTTCTGCCTTCTGCCTTTTGCCTTTTGCCTTTTGCCTTTTGCCTTCCTACTTGCTGTACAGCTCGACGATGAGCTGTTCCTGCACGGGCAGGTTGATCTGCTCGCGCGTCGGCATGGACATGACCTTGCCGCCCATGCCGGCCTCGAGGTTGAGCCACTCGGGAATCCCCCGGCCCTTCACCTCGTCGACCGCATGCAGGATGCTGGCATTCTCGCGGCTCGACTCGCGCACCGACACCACGTCACCCGCCTTGAGCGAGAACGACGGGATGTTCACTTTCTTCCCGTTCACCAGGAAGTGGCCGTGGCGCACGAGCTGACGAGCCTGCGCGCGCGAGGTGGCAAAACCGAGGCGGTAGACGGCGTTGTCGAGCCGGCGCTCCAGCAGCTGGAGCAGCGTTTCGCCCGTGATCCCACGCGTGCGATCCGCCTGCTCGAAGTAGCTCCGGAACTGGTCCTCGAGTACCCCGTAGATGCGCTTGACCTTCTGCTTCTCGCGCAGCTGCACCGCGTAGCCGACCATCTTCG
>CAZZGM010000212.1:0-6009 GCA_964653955.1 uncultured Bifidobacteriaceae bacterium
GGCAGTAGAGCAGGTTCCGGGGCAGCCACCGGCGCGACACGAATTCCGCGCGTTCGACGCCGCGCGCGAGGACCTCCGACACCGGCGCCACGAACGGGGCGAGCCCGTTGAACGCTCCCAGTTCCTCCACGACCCAGCCGGTGCGTTCGCAGCACTGCCGGAGCAGCGCTCTCGAAAAAAGCGTCAGGTGCTGCGCCTCGTCGAGCTGCGGCACCAGACCCGACCGGTCGAGCGCCCACTCGATCAGCGGCCAGCCGCTGCGCACGTTGGGCGTCGTGACGAACAACGTGGCGCCCGGCGCCGCGGCACGGGCAAAGAGTGCCAGCGTCGCCTCGGCCTGCTCGAGGTACAGGTGCTCGATCACCTCGAGACAGATCACCTGATCGAACGGGCCTTCGTCGACCATCTGCTCGAAGGGTCCGAGGACGAAGCGCAGGTTCGGCCCCGCGTACGCGTGCTCGGCAAAACCAATGGCGTCGGGGTTCGAGTCGAACCCGACAACCGTCGCACCCGCGTCGGCCAGATGCCGGGCAATCACGCCCGACCCGCATCCGGCATCGGCGATCCGCAGGCCGGCCCGGGCCGGCGCCACACGATCGAGCAGGCGGATTTTCGCGGCGTGCCAGAACCGCTGCGCCGCCCACGGCGACTCGAGCGCGCGCGCCTGATAATCGCCACGAATGGCCACGGCATCGCGCTCGCGGCGCCGCGCCGGTGCCCCGGCATTACCGCTCATGCGCCACCGCCGCGCCGAACCTCACGCACCACGTAGCGCGGCCGCCCCTTCACCTCGTCGTAAATACGCGCGAGATAGGTCCCGATGATGCCAAGGCTGATCATCAACAGTCCGCCAATGGTGAGCTGGAGCAGGATGACCGTCGTGAATCCCGGCAGCGCAAGTCCCGCCCACCACAGGCGAACGGCCTGCGCGCCCACCAGCACCGCCATGGCCAGCATGATCAGGCCCAGCAACGTCACCAGCTGCAGGGGCAGCGCGCTGAACGACGTGACGGCGTGGACGGCCAGCGACAACAGCGCCCACACCGACCAGCGCGACGCGCCCGCCACGCGCGGCGGCACCTCGAACGGTACGGTCGTCCGCGAAAAGCCCAGCCACGACACCAGGCCGCGGAAAAACGTGGCGCGCTCGCCCAGCCGTCGCCACTGCGCGACCACCAGCCGGTCGATGAGCTTGAAGTCGGAGGCATCCTGCAGGTCATAGCCCGTCAGCCACGCCGCGCTCCGATAAAACGTCCGTACCGCCACACGCCGCGTCCACGACTCCCGGCCGCGATGGGTCTTCACCGCCTCGACCACGTCCCAGCCGCCTTCGCGCCACCGCCGGACCATCTCCGGCAGCAGCGATGGCGGATGCTGGAGATCGGCATCCATCACGACGCATGCATCACCGGCCGCCACCTCCAGGCCCGCGGCAATGGCTGCTTCTTTCCCGAAGTTGCGTGAGAGACGAATGCCGGTGATCTCCGGCGCCTCCTGCTGCACTCGCGACAGCACCTCCCACGTCCCATCCCGCGACCCATCGTCCACGACCACGATTTCGAAGGGTAGCCCCGTGTCCTGTGCCGAGGCGCGAATGGCCCGCAGGCCCGCGGCAAGGCCGTCGGCCTCCTGGAAAGCGGGCACGACAATCGACAGGCGTGGTGTTTCGTCCGTCATGGGCATCATCGAAGCACCGTGTGCGCGCGCCAGCGGTCCGCCCCAGCCGTCGTCACGCACACATGTACCGTGTCGACGTTGCCGCACACCACACGTGGCGAGGTGGCGCGCACGGCATCCACTTCCCCTTCCGGCACGACGTACACCGTGTCATCGTCCAGCGCACCGGCCTTCACCCGATCACCAAGTCCACGGCAGTACCGTTCGCGAGCCGCTTCGTCCGGCCGGGCGACACCGCCCGTATTGAGCGACAGCCTGTGCAGCCCGGCAAGCCAGGCCGCCGCTTCATAGGGCACTGGTGCCTGACCACACTGCGGCGGCGGATAGAGCACCAGGTGACGGTATGCCGGAAGCACGTCGTGCCAGACCGGCGACATCATCGGATGTGTCCAGGTGTGAAAACCAGGGTCGCGGGCTGTCGCACGGCGTTCTTCGTGGGTGCCATGGAGATCCACCGCCTGGACAATCACAACCGTGGTCAGCACCATCAACGCCGCCCGCGACGGCAGCCGCGTGATGATGACGCCCGCAGCCCAGGCCAGCAGCAGATATCCCAGAGGCCAGAAGAACCGCCCCGTAGCACGGAACACCGCGAGGCCGGCCGTCCACGGGCCGGAGGCGTCCATCAGGACGTGGCTGCCTGCCGTCACGCGCGGGCTCAAGGCAAAGACACCGAGCGCCAGCGCCACGAACCACAAGGCCGGTGCCAGCCCCGTTCCCCCCGCGAGCCGCGATGTGCGACGCCCGAGCCACAACGCAAGGACAAGCGCCAGCAACGTTCCAAGACCAAGGTAATGGAACCCTTCGAAGTCCTGGCCGGGAGTGGCGCGCGGCAGGTCCGGCAGAAACGCCGACCAGCCGGTGGGACTGACCGGCGCCAGCAGATTCATCGAGTAGTACCCCAACCCTTCGGTCGTCATTGAATCCGCACCGGACACGCTGAACACCCCGGCCGCCCCCCAGGCCACGACCGTGGCGCCCACCGCAGCTGCCATCGCGCCGCCACGACGCCGCCACGACAGAGCGGGCACGGCCGGCATCAGCACGATGGCGCCACACAGCGCCAGCACCATGGCTGCAAGATACGGGTGAAGCCACCCGGCCAGCCATCCCAGCAGCGCCCACTCCGGCCAGCGATAACGCGCCGGCGCGTTATCGCGCGTGGCCATGACCAGCACCCACAGCAGCAGCCAATGCGCACACAGCGACGGGTGCCCGATCCGCGCGAGCAGCGTCGGGACCAGGACGAACAACGCCGCGACACACAGCTGCAGCGAAGGCCGCGGCGTCCATCGCGATGCCAGCCAGGCACCAAACACACCCTGCAGCACGAAACACAGCAGGAGCCACGGTCCGAGATACTGGAACGTCGCCGGCAACCACGCACTGAACGGCTTCAGAAAAAACGCCACCAGCGGAATCGAATCGGTGAAGCCGATGGCTGTACCAGCCGGCGCGTAGTAAGTGGTAATGAGTCCGGGCGGCCAGTGCCACGGTTCGCTGCGAAAGAAATGCCAGCCGAAGAAGTGCACCGGCCAGTCATAACGCATCAGCCATCCGATTTCGCCGGGGTCGAGCGCGCGCGTGCCGGCAATCCAGATGAAGAAGCCCGCTCCGGTCAGACCACCGAGCAACCTACCCATCCAGGCCTTCCACCACGCGTGGCCGGCGCTCGTCGAACTCGTCGTATCTCAAGGACATGGCGGGCGCGCCCTACAGCCTACAGGATCACCATGGCGTCGCCGTAGCTGTAGAAGCGATACCGGGCTTCCACCGCCGCACGGTACGCCCCCAGCACCTCGGCTCGTCCGGCCAGTGCCGACACCAGCATCAGGAGCGACGAGCGCGGCAGGTGGAAATTGGTGACCAGGCCCGACACGAGTTGGAATGTATGCCCCGGCCGGATGAAGAGGGCCGTGTCGCCCGACTGCGGTTGGATGACACCATCGGCGTCCACGGTCAGCGACTCCAATGTGCGGGTAGTCGTCGTTCCCACGGCAACGATTCGGCGCCCTTCGGTTCGCGCCCGGGTCAACGCGGACGCCGCGGTCGCCGATACCTCGAATGGTTCGGCCTCCATCACATGTTGATCGATGTCATCGACTCGAATGGGCTGGAACGTGCCATAGCCGACATGCAGCGTCAGGCTCACTCGTTCGACGCCGCGGGCATCGAGCGCGGCCAGCAACTGCGGCGTGAAGTGCAGGCCGGCCGTCGGGGCTGCAATCGATCCCTCGTCGCGCGCATACACCGTCTGGTAACGCTCGCGGTCCGCCGGTTCATCCGCGCGCTTCACGTACGGCGGCAGCGGCATGTGGCCAATGGCATGAATGGCATCGCGAACCGACACGCCCGGAGCAGTCCGCAACCGCACCAGCCGCCGGCCATTGAAGTGACGGCTGATGACTTCGGCTTCGAGCGTGTGGCCGTCGCGCTCGAACACCATCCGTGCGCCGGGGCGGAGACGCTGGCCCGGATGCACGAGCGCCACCCAGGTATCGGGCTCCCCGGCCGGCCGCACGAGGAAACATTCCGCTGCACCGCCACCAGGAAGGCGCCGGCCAATCAGTCGCGCGGGAAACACGCGGGTGTCATTGACCACCAGCAGATCGCCCGGCGCCAGCAGGCCGGGCAACTCCGAAAAGGTGTGGTGGCCGATCGCTCCGTCCGCACGCCCGAGCCGCAGCAGACGCGACGCGCCACGCTCTGGCGGTGGCGTCTGCGCGATCAGGTCCGGGGGTAACTCGAAATCGAAATCGGCCAGTCGCACGGTACGAGTGTAGCGTGCGCCGCACCGTCGTCGTCCAGCCGCAACGAGTTGGCGCGCACGCTTCCCCGCTGTCGCTTCGACTGATGACGCCAGTCGTCGGCCAGCAGTGCCCAGAGAAGCTGGTCCTGCGCCGCGCCGTCGTGGCTGCACGCGTTGCGCAGGACACCTTCCTGCACGGCGCCCAGCTTGTGCAACGCACCATGGCAGCGCCCATTGCTGGCGGCTACCCGGGCTTCGAGGCGATGCAGCCCCATGGTGTCGAACGCAAACGCCAGCACCTGCCGCGCACAGGTGCCAAACAGCCCGGTGCCCCAGTATCCGGCCCCCATCGCGAAGCCCCACTCCGCCGTTCCAGCGCTCGTTTCGAGCAGGCGTACCTGAAACACACCGACGGCTGTCGCACGGCCGGCCGGGACAGCAGCAAAACACGCGTACCGCCCCAGCTGCCGGTCGAGGTGCGCACGGGCGATGTAGCGGTCGAAGGCGTCCATCGATGCCGGCAACGCGATGAACTGCGACACCTCATCGGCTCCCAGCTCCCGCATCAACGACGCGGTGTCGCACGGCTGAATCTCCCTGAGGGTGACCTGCGACAGTTCAAACACCGGAAGCATCAGCCGCCAATCGTGGCCACGTGCTCTCGAGGAAATCATCGTCTGGTTCCTCAGTGAAGGCTCACGCGCCCGCACAGCATCGCGCGCGAACGCCGCCAGTCGCCGGGCAGGATGGACCAGAGCAACTGGTCCATGTGCTGGCCGTCCTTCAGGAACGCTCCCCTGAGAACGGCCTCGCACACCGCTCCAATCTTGCGCAGCGCGCCGTTGCCCCGTCCGTTTCCCGCGGCCGCCCGCGCTTCGAGCCGCTGGACGCCGAGCCGATCGAACGCGAAGTCCAGGGTGTGCGTGGCGCCTTCGACAAACAGTCCGGTGCCCCAGAACGGCTGGCCGAGCGCGAAGCCCCACTCCGCGGTGGTGAGCTCACTGCCGAGCGCACGCACCTGAAAAAAACCGACGGCGTGCCGCATGCCGCGAGGCACGACGGCAAAGCAGACGTAGGTTCCCTCGGCGCGTTTGCGGCAGGTCCATTCGATGAACCGCTCGAACCCTTCGACGCTCGTCGGTGGCGGCGAGAGAAACCGCGCCACCTCTTCGGTCGACAACAGCGACAGCAGCGACGGCGCGTCCGACAGCCTGAGTTCGCGCAGCGTCACGCCCTCGCCGGCAATCGTCGGCAGCGCCTCGTGCCACTGGCCGGGAGTACCCGTCGTCGCAGCGGCGGGCACCGGAACCGCTTCACGCCAGGAGCCGGGCACGAGCCGGCCACCAGTGACCATGTCGTGTTCGGGCACGTGCGTGGCCATGGCTACCGCCCCGTCCTCACGATAGACACCACGGCCGTCGTCGCACGCGCGCTGTTGACCTGAATGACGTTCAGGCCGGTCCTGGGCAACTGCGGCAGGGGAATGCCGGTCTCACCGACACCGAGGCTCTCACCCCAGACGATGTTTTCACCCCAGACGATGTTCTCACCCCAGACGATGTTCTCACCCCAGACGATGTTCT
>CAZZGM010000213.1:0-5978 GCA_964653955.1 uncultured Bifidobacteriaceae bacterium
CGTCCATCGATCGGTACCTGCGCTCGACAGACGATCTGTAGCGCGCGTGACTGGGGCCCGTGCACCCGGCCGAACCTTCGGCTGGCGCACGGGCCCGTTCAGCCCAGACGCCTGGCCAGACGCGCGGTCTGCCAGCGGTGGAGCAAGCCATCACGGCGCGCGGGCACGGTCGTCGTGCGCCGCATCCACGTCAGCGTGTCGCCGGCACGGCGCCGCTCCGCCTCGGGTAACGACGCCGCACAGGTCACGTCCTCGAGCACCTGATCGAGGTCACGCCACGACATCGCACCAACACCCTGCAGATTGGTGCCGGGAGCCGACGCGTCGAGCAGGTGCGACACGATGGCCCCACGGCGGCGAACCCTCGGCTTCCATACCTCTTCGTCGGTCCCCAGCGGCAGGATGATCCCGACGAACGCGGCCCGCCGTCCGGCAAACCACATGGCGGCTTCCGCCATGTCGTACAACGAACCCTCCTGCGTATCAGACAGCAGTGGTGAAGTGAGTGTTTCGATGGGCGGCACCGCCAGTGCCACCGCTGCCGTTTCGGTTTCCACCAGCACGTCGACCGGTATGGACACACGGCGGCCACGGCGCAGCGTGGCACGCGGCGACGGTGGCAGCGACGTCCAGCACGACACACGTACCGTGTGCGGAGCTCCTGCCCCACCATCGGTGAGTCCGGCCAGCCGCGCCACGAAGAACCTCAGCCACACGGATGGAGCCGTCTGTTCCAGGGTGCGGAACACGTTCCAGGTGAGCGCGTGGCGCGTCCTGTCCGACAGCAGCCGGCTCGTCAGCGGATCCGGGCAGCGCAGCAGGTCCGGATGGTATGGCTGAACGACGAAAAGGCCGCGCGTGTCCACGGCTAGGCGCTTTCGTCGCCGGCACCGGCCGTGGCCGAGCGCCGGAGAAACACCAACTCGAACGCATCGGCGCCAAACATGGCCTGAGCGCGCCGCCAGAGGTCCCGTGCCTCGTCATGCGCACACCCGTCGTCTCCCCGTTCGCAGCGGCGGCGGCCGAGTGCCTTCATCATGCGCTCGTGCCGAACCATGCGATCGTGCCAGCCGGTAAGTTCGTTCGCCAGATCCACGGCATCGTGCGTGCCGAGCCGGTGCGCCAGTTGACGATAGACGTGCAGCATCGTGACCCTCCCGAGGTCCCTTCGAAAAAACGCGTTGTGTCGAATGAAGAACTGGAAGTAACCCCGGTCGCTCGAGCCTAGTGGCGCGAAACCGGGGTCCAGGCCGGGAAGATGCGGCGCTGGCATGCGAACAGACCTGCGGCGGCATCGATGGCCACGTCGAGTGTCTGGTCGCAGAAAGGCATGATGTGCTTCAGTGATGATACTACGTCGCTGCCGGTGGCCGGGACTTGGAGACTTCTGACATCCGGCACGACGCCTTCGCCCAATTCGCCCCCACATGCCTGCACACGAAATTACGGTGATGCACGTCCGCTTCTGGCAGCAATCCTGCAGCCCTGCCATGCCATGGCATGGCGCGTGGTTGACGCGTGCGGCAGCGGAGGTGCGGGGGCGTGAATACCCTGAACGATCTACCGCCCGCGCTCGTGGTGGGCTGGACCATCTGGCTGGCGGGAGGCCTGATCCTCATGATCTGGTTCCGCCGGCGTAGCGCGCCGCGCCGGCGCAAGCCGTCCGACATCAGCGCCGAACAGCCGCGCAGTAATGCGGTGTCGCGCGGACAGACCGACGTTCGCGTGCCTCAGGCCGATCCTTCCTGAGCCGCGTCGGCTAGACTGGATCGTCATGATCCCGTCGCCCACACAGATGGTCCTCCGCGAGGGCTATTGCGAGTTCAGTTTCGGACAACCCGATCCCCGCCTGTTGCCTGTCGACGAAATACGGCGCGCGGCTGTCACCGCGGCCGACAGATTCGGTCCGTCGATGCTCGGCTATGGTGCCCCGGAGGGCGCGTGGCCGCTGCTGGCGTGGATCAGGGATCGTGCAGCGCAGCGCGAGGGCCTGGCGCTGCAACTCGATGAGTGCCTGGGCACCGGCGGTAATTCCGACGCCATCGATCAGGTGTGCACGCTCTTCACCGAGCCCGGCGACGTCGTGCTCGTGGAATCGCCGACATATCACCTCGGGCTGCGGATCCTGAACGACCATCACCTCGACCTGCGCGCCATTCCCATGGACGCGCAGGGGTTGCGGCTCGACGCCCTCGAAGAAACGCTCACGGCCGTGGAACGGGAAGGCCGCCGTGTCCGCATGCTCTACACAATCCCGACGTTTCACAACCCGACCGGCATCAACCTGGCCGCCGGGCGCAGGCAGGCCGTGGTGGATCTGGCCGTTCGCCACGGTTTCCTGATTCTCGAAGACGATGTCTACCGGGAACTGGTGTACGACGGCACCTCGCCGCCGTCGCTGTTCTCACTGGCACCGCGCGGCACGGTGCTGCGACTCGGCTCGTTTGCGAAGTCGCTGGCGCCCGGCGTGCGGCTGGGATGGATCAACGGTGCGGCCGATCAACTGAAGCGCATCTCGGATGGCGGCCTGCGCGACAGCGGCGGCGCCATCAACTTCGCCATGGGGATGATCGTGGCGGCGCTTTGCGAGTCCGGAGACTTCGACCGCAGCCTGGCGCGGCTCTGCGAGGCCTACCGCGAACGGCGCGACGCGCTGGCCGCGGCGCTGCACGCCCACCTGCCGGAAGGTTGCAGCTTCACCGTGCCAGGCGGCGGCTACTTCTTCTGGGTGCATGTACCCGAGCGCGTCGACACCGGAGCGCTCGTGGCAACGGCCGAGCAGCATCGCGTGTCATTCATTCCCGGCGCCCGCCTCTGCGCCGATGGCCGCGGACATCACGAACTGCGCCTGGCGTTCAGCCTGCTGACACCCGATCAGATGAACGAAGGCGCCCGCCGCCTGGGTGCCTCCATTCGCGCTCATCTTTAGCCTTCAGTTCACTCGTGCGGTGTGTTGCAGCCATCAGGCGCCGGTCCCGTACGAATTGCGTGTACACGAAAAACGGGGCGAAGGCCTCGAGCCCTCGCCCCGTCATTGCTATTGGCGCCGCATCGTTCGACGTGCGGCAATGGTGATGCCGCCCGAAGGCGGCACCTCACCTAGCGCTGTGTCGTGGTCACTTCCGTCTGCGGCAGCCGCAGCGAGATGTACTCGCCCGTGTAGTTGCCGCCGCTGACGCCGACGATGATGTGCTGACGTCCGTTGACCGAGTAGGTCATCGGGTGCCCCACTACCGGAGCCGGCAGCAGCACTTCGCCCACCTGCTCGCCCGTCTTCTTGTCGTAAGCGCGCAGCATGGCGCCGCGGCCGCGCGGCTCGATGTTGGTGACCTGCGGGTCGCCGGCCATCACGAGCGTCTTGGTGATGAGCACGCCGAGAATGCCGGGCTGGCCGGTCTTCGGGATGTTCAGCCCACGCAGGCGCGGGTGGTTGCGGACCAGGTCCGGCGTGTCGCCGTGCGGCACGCGCCACATCAGCTCACCCTTGTTGACGTCGATGGCGGCCAGCACGCCGTAGGGCGGCTTGACGATGGACAGACCGTCGAGTCCCTCGGCCAGTGCGCGGCGGCCTTCGCCGCCGCCGAAACGAATCTGCGGCGTCGAGACCGTACCATCCGGGTTGCGGCGCGGCAGGCCGTAGTCGGGCTCGGCCTCCCAGCGCGGCAGGCGCGGCTTGTTTGCGAACTGGTCAGGGTTCACCCTCTCGAACTCTTCCTGGTCGTACTTGGCCACGCTGATGGCGGCGTTGTGAGCCTGCGTGTAGAAGATGCCCGTCTCGGGATCGAAGCCCGAACCCGGCCAGTTCACACCGCCCATCGTGTTGGCGATGTTGATGGTGCCGAGCTTGTCGGTTTCGGGGCCGACGGGCGGCACGTACGGGATCTGCTCCCAGCGGAACTTCTTGAGGTTCTCGAGCGCCTGCTGCCGCAGCTCGGGTGTGAAGTCGATGAGGTCGCTCTCGGCCACGTGCGTGCGCGAGTACGGCTCGGGCTTGGTCGGGAACGGCTGCGTCGGCGCGGTCTTCTCGCCGTGCATGGTCGTCTGCGGCACCGGGCGTTCTTCGATGGGCCAGATGGGTTCGCCGGTAATGCGGTCGAACACATAGAGCCAGCCCTGCTTGGACGACACGGCCAGCACCTTGCGCGGCTTGCCATCGATGGTAACGTCCATCACGAGGCCCCAGGCCGACATGTCGTGGTCCCACAGCGGGTGGTGCACGAACTGGTAGTGCCACTTGCGCTGACCGGTCTTCAGGTCGACGGCCACGAGGCTTTCGGCAAACAGGTTGTCGCCGTGACGGTTGCCGCCGTACTCATCGATGGTCGGCGTCTCGACGGGCAGGTAGACGAGGCCGGCTTCGGGGTCGGTAGTAATTTCGGTCCACACGCCGTTGTTGCCCGTCCACTCCCACGAACCGTTCTCCCAGGTTTCGTTGCCGTACTCGCCGGGGCCGGGGATGGTGTCGAAGCGCCACAGCTGTTTGCCGGTGCGCGCGTCGAAAGCGCGGACCAGGCCCTTGGCGTTGGTGCTGTAGACATAGCCCAGACCTTCGAACATCGACGAGCCGACAATGATCACGTCGTTGACGACGTGCGGCGTCGAGTGCAGGCCGATTTCGCCCTTCTCGAGGTCAATCTGCTTGTCCTTGCCAATGACGACGCCAACCTTGAGGTCGATGACGCCCTTGTCGCCGAACGTGGGGATGGGCTGGCCGGTCTTGGCGTTGAGCGAGACCAGGCGGTAGCCGGTGGTCACGTAGATGACGCGATCGTCACCCTTGCCGTCGGTCCAGTACGAGAGGCCGCGGCCCGAAAGCTGGCGGGGCGCCCAGCGCGTGGCGCGCTCGCCCTCGTCCATCGAGTACATCCACTTCATCTCGCCAGTGGCCGCGTTGAGCGCCACGACGGCGCGGCGGGTGCCGGCGGTGGCGTACACGGTGTCGCCAATCTTGATGGGCGTGCCCTCGAGCTTGGTTTCGGGGCGCGGACCGAGATTATCGGTCTTGAACCGCCAGGCGACCTCGAGCTTGCTGAAGTTTCCGGCGTTGATCTGATCCAGAGGCGAGTACTTGCTGCCGCTGATGTCGGCCGTGTACATCGGCCAGTCACCATTTTTGGTGCTGGGCTTCTCGCCACTCTGGCCCGAAACCTGCGGGTTGTACCACGCAAGCCCCGCGGCAAGCAGCGCCACCACGGGCACGACTCGAATTGCGAAGCGCATCATTGTTTATCGACTCCTGACAGTGACTGCGGTAAGGCGGTCCACATTCTAGCCCGGTTGCCCGCCGCTGGTCCCGCCTTTCTCCCAAACCAGCGCTCCACGGAGACATTTAGAGACAAACAACAGATGCCGGCCCGCCCAACGCGCGTAAGGGCCGATTGCCGTCACCTTCATGTTGATTTTCAACACGAATGGAGACACACTCCTGTTGATTTTCAACAGGAGAATAGCCAGTGGCTCCAGCCGACCGTGAAGTGCCCTACGGCACACTCGACCTGATGGTACTCAAGACGCTCGCCGCCATGGGACCGCTGCACGGCTACGGCATTGCCCGCCGCATCGAACAGGTGTCCGAAGGCGCGCTCGCGCTCAATCAGGGCACCATTTACCCGGCGCTGCTGCGTCTCGAACAGCGCGGCTGGATTGGCAGCGAGTGGGGCACCAGCGACAACAACCGGCGCGCGCGGTTTTATCGCATCACCGCTGCCGGGCGCCGCCAGCTGACCGAAGAAGCGGAAACCTGGGCGCGCACCGTGGCCATCGTGTCGCGGCTGCTGGAGCACGAGCCGTGACGCGAAGGCCGCGCCCCCGCGTCACCCCGGAGTCTATGGATCCAGCGGATCCCTGGAGTCGGCGTGCAGCGACTGCACGCCAGGCGTGAACTCCACGTCGAATCTTGACAGGCGCTGGCCGAGCGCGCCCGGCTGATAGCCCAGCTCACGCAGGCATCGATCCCGGAACTCGTCACTCGTGATGTA
>CAZZGM010000214.1:0-5950 GCA_964653955.1 uncultured Bifidobacteriaceae bacterium
CCGCGAGAAGTCCAGGATGCTTTCGATCAGGCGTGTCAGCTTCTTGGCCTCGCTGTTGATGATCCGGTAGTAGGCCTGCGCGCGGTCGGCGCTGCGTACGCGTCCGAGTTCCAGCGTTTCGGCAAACAGCTGGATGAGCGCCAGCGGCGTCTTGAGGTCGTGCGACACCGCCGCGACGAAGTTGGACTTGAGCTCGGCCAGCCGCACTTCGCGCGCCGCCGCGCTGGCAATGAAGAACACCCCCACGCCCATGACGGCCGCCAGCAGCATCATGAGCGTCCGCTGCGGGCGCGTGCTGGCACCAACGACCTCGGCAATCGTGGCCGTGCCATAACCGGTCTTGAGGCGCCACACCTCACGGTGGACTTCGTAGGGCGCGGCAAACTCGAGCAATTGCCGGTTGAAGAACACCAGCGGGAACGTCCGTTCGTCGATGGTCCGGCCACCGGTACCGTGAGCGGTGACCACCTCTCCATCGTCGTCTTCGAGCGTGACGTCGAGCGCGGGGAACCCGCGCGGTTGCTGCAGCGTGGCCAGGCGCGAGGACACGAACCCGGGGAAAAAATCGTCGCGCAGGCGGTCGGCATCCACGGCAAAGGCCACGAGGCTCGTCAGGTGATCACGCGTTGGCGATGCCCAGCGCAACTGCGCCTGTACGTAGTGTTTGCGGCCGTGAAGGGTTTCGGGAAACGCCACGATGGCACGGCGCAGGCGGGCCATCTCGCGGAATTTCGGCAGCAGTTGTTCGGCGACCTCCGGTGCGTCACGGAAACGTTCGGCCGGCGTCAGCCCCTCGGCCGTGCTTTCGCGATCGAAGACGAGCCAGCGCCCGCCAAGCCCGCGCCCGGGTGTGCCGTCGGTCCACAGATAGAACTCGTCGATGAACGGACTCTCGGTCAGCCCGTCGAGCAGGAGCGGCGCAATGAACTCCGGATCGGGCGGCTCGACACGCGACTGGGGAATGCCGAGCAGGACCCCGATGTGCGGCCGCCGCAGGACGTCTTCGATGGCCTTGGCCAGGCTGTCCGCCGTGTCGCTGCTCAACTGGCGCAGCACCACCGCGGAGGTGGCTTCGAGATCGTTGAGCGACCGGAACTGGAAATAGAAGAGCACCGCCACCGGGATGGTGACGACAATGGCCAGCCCGACGGCCAGCCGCAGACCGCGGTCGTGGAGAAGATGCGTGACGGAATTGGGACGCGTGTCGCTGCTCATGCGCCTCCTTTCGACGAGCGCGTGAGCTCGTCGTTCAACCACGCGTGAACGGGCTGCCAGCCCGCAAGATCCGGAACGTGAGTCACGAGTGCCCAGAGAATGGCGCTGGTGTCGGCCAGCAACTGCGGCCGCAGCCCGGCATCGATGGCGCGGACCGCGCGCTGCAGTTCGTCGAGACTGCCCCGGGCGTCGCCCGTGGCAAGCCGGCACATTGCGAGTCGTGAAGCCTGCACCGCGTTTTTCTCTGGATCTCGACGCTGTCCTTCGCCGTAGGCGGAAGCGGCCGCCCGGTACCGGCCCTGCAGGAACAGCGTGTGCCCTAGATTGTAATAGCCAAACGCCAGCTCTGGTTCGAGTGCAATCACCCGCCGGAACGAGGCCTCCGATTCGCCGAGCCGGCCGGTCTCGCGCAGGACGACGCCCAGGTTGTTGGCGGCCTGCGGGCTGTCGGGATCCAAGGCGGCCAGGCGTTCGAAGGCGGTGACGGCGTCGGTGGTGCGGTCCAGTTCGCCGAGCGTGGCGCCCAGGTTGCCCCACGCGCCAGCGAAGCCCGGCAGGCAGTCGGCGGCGGCCTGGAACGCACCGGCGGCCCCTTCCATATCGTCCTGGCGCAGGTACACCTTGCCGCGCTCGAAGTGGGCCGCGGCCCAGCGGGGCGCCAACCGGATGGCTTCGTCGAGATCGCGTGCCGCGCTGTCGAGGTCGTTCACCTCCTGGCACACACTGGCCATGGCCACCAGGATGCTAGCCGTTCGTCCGTGTCCAAGGGCGTTCACGGCACGATGCAGGCGTTCGGCTCCGTCTTTGACGCGGAATGCCGCCGCAAATGCAGTGATGGCCGGATCGGCATCGGCCGCAGCCACGGCTGGCGCGGTTGCGTGTTCGACGACGACGTTCTCTGTTGACGCGGTGCCTGCGGTCTTACTCTCCGCCGGCACCTCTTCCACCGTGGCCTGCCGGAACACGCCTCGCCGTTTCAGTAGGTCCACGGCGTCGGTTTCGACGATATCGCGGTGGAGTGTGGCGATCAGGCATGCGTTGCCGTGTGCCGCCAACGCGGCATCCCACTCGCAGAACAGATATTGGGCCTGGGTCGTGACCAGGCGTGTGTGTGGCGGTTGTCCGGTGACGAGCGCCTCGTCGGCATGGACGGCGCGAATGATGACGGGGGGGGAGGGGAGGGCCGGCACCGTCGGACAACGGAACGGCCATGACGCCGCCGGCGGGGCATCGATGACCTGTGCGTCCGGCCAGGCGTCGCGACAGGCGGCGACATGGCGTTCGAGGCCGGCCGCCAGATCGTGCGGGTCGGTGCCGACGAGCAGACGAAGGCGGGCCGGGGGCGAGGAGGCCGACACGCCTAAACTATAGGGTGACAAGGCGCGCCCTGATACAGTCGTGTGACATTGCCGGACCCGGATTTACAAGAAATGACGAACTCCAATGGTCCGGCTGCGTGTACCATTCCCCGAACAACGAGCGTCCACCGTCACGCCTGCGGACCGCTCTCAGCCGTTCCGGAGATTCCATGCTCGATCAGACGGCGCCGGCAGCGGCGCCCGATGTCCCGCGGCGCCGATTTCTCGTGCGCATGATTCAGGGTGTGCATGCCGTCATGGGTGCCACGCTGGCGTTTGTTTTTGGCAGCGCCGTGCTCTCGCCGAGCCTGACCCGGCGCGAGGGTATGTGGTTGGGCGCGGCCAATTTTTCGGCGCTGAAGGACGGCGAGCCGCTTCCGGTGACCCTGCGTGTCGCCCGTCAGGACGGCGCCACCGAGGTCGTGGACCGTCGCGTCGTCTACCTCGTTCGTTCCGGCGACAACGTGCGCGCGCTCGATTCCACCTGCACGCACCTCGGCTGCCGCACGCGTTTCAACGCGGAGGCCCGTCACATCGAGTGCCCCTGCCACGGCGGTGTCTACGACGTGGCCGGGGGCGTGGTGTCGGGACCGCCCCCGCGGCCGCTGGACGAACTGCCCGCTCGTATCGACGAGGGCCGCGTGATGGTGCAGGTGTAGCGCCGTGCTGACACGCCTGCTCGACTGGCTCCACGACAGAACCGGTTATCGGACCGGTGTGTCGCATCTGCTCGACGAATCGCTGCCGCCGGGAACCGGCTGGGCGTTCACCACCGGCAGCGTCATGATGCTGCTGCTCGGCATCCAGTTCATCTCGGGCATTGTCCTGGCGATGTACTACGTGCCGTCGCCCGCTCTGGCCTACGAGAGCGTGCGGTTCGTGATGCGCGATCTGCCGATGGGCGCCATGGTGCGCGGCCTGCACGTCTGGGGCGCCAGCTTCCTGGTGGTCGGGGCGGTGGTGCACATGCTGCGCGTGTTTGCCTTTGGCTCCTACAAGGCCCCCCGCGAGACCACCTGGCTGACCGGCGTGGTGGCGCTGCTCGTCATCCTCGGGTTTTCGCTGAGCGGCTATCTGCTGCCGTGGGACCAGAAGGCCTACTGGGCCACGACCGTCACCATCAACGTGGCGAAGGACGCGCCGTTCATTGGCGAGCGGCTGGCCGATGTGTTGCGGGGCGGCTCGGAGTTGGGAGCGCTCACGCTCGGACGCTGGTACGTCGCGCACGTCTTCCTGCTGCCCGGCGCGCTCATCACCTTTGTCATTGCGCACCTGTTCCTGATGCGCCGGCATGGCATTTCCGGCCCCATCCGCCCGACGCGCGGGACGCCCATCCCGTTCTTCCCCTGGCACGTCATGAAAGACACTGTCGTCATGGCGGCGGTGTTTGCGTCGCTCTTTGCGATGGCGGCGTTCGTGCCGGCGCCGCTCGAGGAGATGGCGAACCCGGCGGATGCGAACTACATCCCGCGTCCGGAATGGTATTTCCTGTCGCTGTTCGAGTTGCTCAAGTACTTCCCCGGGCCACTGGAGCCCGTGGCGTCGCAGGTCATTCCCGGTGCCGTGGTGGCGTTTCTGGCGCTGCTGCCGTTTCTCGATCGGCATCCCGAGCGGCGACCGTGGGCGCGCGCGCGCCTGCCTTATTCGATTGCCATGATGGTGCTCGGGCTGGGCGTGACGGGACTGACCGTGCTGGGGTTGAAGGACTCGCCGCACGGGGCGGCCGAGGAGTGGGGCTTGCTCCCGATTGCCGGACTCGAGCTGGCGACGGGGGAGGAGAGCACCTGCGCGCGGTGCCATGTGACGGGCGGTCCGGCCCCGGCGCTGCAGAACACCGGCCTTCGGCACGACGAGGAGTGGCTGCTCAATCACATGGCCGACCCGGTGGCCATTGCGCCTGGTGTCCGTTCGGCCGAGGACCGTGCGCCGCGGCCGGTCATGAACCGGTTCGGTGCCGAGGCGGTGGTGGCGTTCCTGCGGCGTAACCACGCCGGCGTGCAGCCGCCCGACAATCTCACCCCGGCGGTGCGTCTGGCCGCCACCACCTACGCCAGTTCCTGCATTGTCTGCCACAAGATATCGGGCGAAGGGGGCACTACGGGCCCGGACCTGACGGTGGTCGGCAGCCGCCGTCCGGCGGAAGAAATTCGCGCCATCATCGAGGAGCCCGGTGCCATTTACGGCAGCTCGCGCATGCCGGCCTTCAAGGAACGCCTCACGGCCGAACAAATCGAGGCGCTGGCGGCGTATCTCGGGACGTTGAAGTAGGACGAACGGGTTCTGCGGGGGCGCGGGTTCTGTGGTTTGAGCCCCGCCCGCCTTCGCTGGCCTGAACCGCGGGAGCTCCGGCGCGCGAGGCCGGCCCGGGCACCGCGGAACCCGGTTCGTGGTTCTACCTTTTGCCGTCCGCTCTTTCCGGGTTTGGTCCCCTCCCCCTTGCGCCGTTTGCACTGCCGTGCTATCCTCGTCAGGTTCTCGTGAGACTAGGACACCCTATCTAGTCTCAGTCGTACCGTGACGCCATCGAGTCGGAGCGTCCGCCGGTACCGAAAACACGAAAAAGTCTAGGGTTTCCTGCTCGAGGTGCCAAGCCGCAAGGCTTTCAGGCCTGGAGCGCCACAGTCGCCCCCTTGGGGTGGCCGTGGGAGTTTTTGTCGCTTGGAGTGGAGCGAAGCGTGCCGACGATCAGTCAGCTCGTCCGCAAGGGACGCGAACAGATTCGGTGGAAGACCAAGAGCCCGGCGCTGCAGGAAAGTCCGCAGAAGCGGGGCGTGTGCGTTCGCGTGTTCACGCAGACGCCGAAGAAGCCGAACTCGGCGCTCCGCAAGGTGGCCCGTGTGCGTCTCACGAACCAGATCGAGGTCACGACCTATATCCCGGGCGTTGGCCACAACCTGCAGGAGCACTCGCTGGTGCTGGTGCGCGGCGGTCGTGTGAAGGACCTGCCGGGCGTGCGCTACCACGTGGTCCGTGGGAGCCTGGACGCCGTGGGCGTGCAGGGGCGCAAGCAGAGCCGGTCGAAGTACGGCGCCAAGCGCCCGAAGCAGTAGTCAGGTTCTCGAGACTTCAGGAACTTCTGTATGCCGCGTAGACGAGAAATCGCGAAGCGTGAACTGCCGCCGGATGCCCTCTATGGCAGCCCGCTGGTGACCAAGTTCATCAACACCAGCATGGCCGAGGGGCGGCGCTCCACGGCGCAGCGCATCCTCTATGGCAGCTTCGACATCATCAAGGAGCGCTCGGGTGACGATCCGCTGAAGGTCTTCAAGAAGGCCGTGGATAACGTCAAGCCCGCGCTCGAGGTGAAGTCACGCCGCGTCGGTGGCTCGAACTATCAGGTGCCCATCGAGGTGAATCCCAACCGCCGACTGTCGCTC
>CAZZGM010000215.1:0-5947 GCA_964653955.1 uncultured Bifidobacteriaceae bacterium
TGCCGCCACTCCGACGCCGTCCCGCCCGCGAACGTTTCGCCACCCAGGTCCGGCCCATCCGTGGCTGGTACTGACGCACATTAGAATCGACAGAACCTCGGAACCTTCGTGGAGTTCCCCTTGCCTGTCACCCTGTCCCGCCTGTCCGTGTGCCTCGTTGCCGGCGTTGGTCTCGCGTTCGTTGCCGTATCGCTGAGCGCACAGCGCGGAACGGCCGGTGGCGAATGGCGCAGCCATCACGGTGACCTCGGCAGCCTCCGGTATTCGCCGCTGGATCAGGTGACGCGCGACAACGTGTCGCGGCTGCGCGAGGCGTGGCGTTTTCCCATGGAGGGGTTTGGCCCGAAACCCGAGTACAAGAACGAAGCATCGCCGCTCTACGTCAACGGCACGCTCTACACCACGGCCGGTCTCGATCGTGCGGTGGTGGCGCTGGACCCGGCCACCGGCGAAGAACGCTGGCGCTGGAGCCTCGAAGAAGGCGATCGCGCGGTCCGTGCGCCGCGGCGCAACTCGGGCCGCGGTGTCGCCTACTGGGAAGACGGCAAGGGTGACGCGCGCATTGTCGTCGTCACGCCCGGCTTCAACCTGGTGACACTCGACGCCCGCACCGGCAGGCCCGTGCCGACCTTTGGCCCGAGCGGCGTCGTGGATCTCAAACGTGATCTCGGCCGCAGCGCCTTCGATGTCGATCCGCTTGCGCCCATTGGCAGCAGCTCGCCGCCCGTCATCGTGCGCGACACCATCGTCGTCGGGCCCGCACTGGAACTCGGGTTTCGCCCGCGCACCATGGCCAACGTTCCCGGGTTCGTCCGCGGTTTCGATGTGCGAACCGGCGCCGAGAAGTGGCGCTTCCACACCATTCCGCAGGCCGGTGAGCCGTTCACGGACACCTGGCTGAACGACTCCTGGAAGTACACCGGCAATGCCGGCGTGTGGCCGCCGTTTTCTGCCGACGAGGAACTGGGCTACGTCTACCTGCCGGTGGAAGCAGGCACCGGGGATCTGTATGGCGGGCATCGGCTGGGCGACAACGTCTACACGTCCAGCCTCGTGTGCCTCGATGCCACGACCGGTAAGGTGGTGTGGCACTTCCAGCAGATTCATCCGCTCCTTCGACCCGCTGCTCACCAAGCAGGCATTCACCTATGTGTTCGATCGGGTGACCGGCGAACCCATCTGGCCGATTGTCGAGAGGCCCGTGCCGGCCAGTGACGTGCCCGGCGAGAAGGCAGCGGCCACGCAGCCGTTTCCCACGAAGCCGCCGGCCTTCGACCGTCAGGGATTTACGACGGACGATGTGGTGGACTTCACGCCCGAGGTGAGGGCACGCGCGCTGGAGGCACTGAAGCCGTTTCGCCTGGGGGCGATGTACGCACCGCCGTCACTGACCAACGCGCCGGACGGTACGAAAGGCACGCTCATCCTGCCTGGCGTGCAGGGCGGAGCGCAGTGGGAACACGGCGCGGCGGATCCCGAGACGGGCATCATCTACGTGGGCTCGGCGACGCAGCCCTCGCTCATCGCGCTCGAAAAAAGCGACGAAGCGGACATGGACTACGTGGCCGCCCGCGGCGGTATCCCCTCGGTCGACGGTCTTCCCATTACCAAGCCACCGTACGGCCGCATTACCGCACTCGACATGAAGAACGGCACGATGGCGTGGCAGGTGCCGAACGGGGATACGCCTCCGGCCATTGCCAACCATCCGTTGCTGAAAGGCGTGACGTTGCCGCGCACCGGCAGCCGTTCCCGTGCCGGACTGCTGGCCACGAAAACGTTGCTGTTTGCCGGCGAAGGTTGGGGCGGGCAGCCCTTTTTCCGCGCGCTCGACAAGCAGACCGGCGCCACCATCTGGGAAACACGCCTGCCGGGTGTGCAGACGGGCCTGCCGATGAGCTATCTGCACGAGGGCCGACAGTATGTGGCCTTTACCGTAGGCGAGCAGGACCGCGTGCCGGCCATGCTCGTGGCCTATGCGCTGCCGTAATACCGCGCCCGCGCGCGGCCGGTTCGACGAGGTGTCATGATCTGGATGTCTTTCATGCTGGCGATGTCGATGGCCATGCAGGCGCCGGCCGTATTCTCGTCCGACGCCGCGCCGCCCGAGGGCCTGCTCGAACTCGGCGACGAGCAGGTGGACCTGCGTGATGCACCGACGATGGACGCCGACATCACTGCAAAGCTTACGCGCGATTCCGCCGACGAAGTCCGCCTGCTTCGCGTCCGCGTCGTTACTCGCCGTCCCGGTGTGCTGCGCAGCCTGGCGGACGATGTGGTGGTGAGAGGCGCGGACTACGGGACAGTCAGGCACGTGCCCGTACTGCCGCCGGGGACGCAGGTCGCGGCCGCCGAAGAGGTCCTGGCGGTGGGCGACGAGGTGACCTACCTGCAGGACTCGCCAGGTGGCTGCTATGTGTGGGTGGGCGAACGCGTGATTGACGCGATGCCGTGCCCGTCCGGCGATCCGGAGTTTCAGGTCGAGCGAGCACCGCGTGTGGAGTTCTGGGGGTTCCTGCGAACTTCGGATGGCCGGTCCGGCTGGATTCTGCTGGCGCAGCACGGCCCGTCGTGAACGGTGCGCGATTCGTTCGTGTGAGGATGCGATGACCAGACCCGTCGATCACCTGGACGAGGACGAGATTCGTCGCCGCATTGCCGCTGTGACTCGCTGGTATCACCGGATCGAGTTCAGGCCGGGCATTGTCACACCGGGCCTGAATGCCGCCAGCGTGACACTGCGCCATCTGGAACTGCCGGACGATTGCCGCGGATTGCGCGCGCTCGACATTGGCGCGCGTGACGGCTTCTTCACGTTCGAACTCGAGCGGCGCGGTGCGGAGGTAGTGGCGCTGGATTACGCGGCCGACACCGATACCGGTTTCCGGACCGCCGCGGACCTCTTCGGCTCGAAGGCCGAGTTCGTCCACGCCAATGTCTACGACCTGACGCCCGAACGTTTCGGGCACTTCGACGTGGTCCTGTTTCTCGGCGTGCTCTATCACCTGCCCGACCCGCTGGAGGCACTCCACCGCATCCGGGCCGTGTCGCGCGGACGCCTGTGCATGGAGTCGTACGTGATTGACGGGGCCCTGCCGCTGGCCGACGGAACGCCTGTGTCGCTCCCGGCGATGTCACCACCGCTGAATGACGTGCCGCTGATGCGGTTTTTTCCGGGGCGCACGTTGAACGGCGACGCCACGAACTACTGGGGACCGAACCTCGCGTGTCTCGACGCCATGGCGCGCGAAGCGTTGTTCCGGCCGACCTCGAGCCATCTGTTGGGCCAGCGCGGCATCGTCAACGCGGTGGCGGTCGATGATGCCCAGACGGCATTCCACAATGCGCTGACCAGGGGATTGCGGCGGCCCCGGTCGTCTGGAACCATCGGTTGAGCTGCCTTTTGAGTTTTTGAACCCGGTTGCCGATATCAAGGGCAGCGTTGGCGTGACGTTCCAGGCCGTGTATCGGTGTGCTGTCGGCTGCTCGTGCGGCCCGGCGGCCGGGGCCGTGAGGGGATCCGTCGCCGTTGACGCTATCTCCTGTGATGGCTCTTTTCGGCTTCTGGGTGTTGTGTGCATCGATTGCCGTCCTGACGACGGCTGCCGGAGCGGCGCTGGCGTTGCCCGAATTACGCCGGCGCGGGTTCACGCTCCTCGTGCTCCTGCACATCGTCGTGCTGGTCGTCTGGCTGGGCCCGCCCGCGGTGGCGATGCTTGCCGGCTTCGTCGCGGTGATTGGTGCCGATGAGGTAGGACGCAACTACGCCGTCCCGCGCATCGTGGCGCCGCTGGCCTCGCTGACCTGTGCAGCCGGTGTGGCTTTCTCGAATGTCTCGCTCGTGGCAGCGCTGACCTGTGCAGCCGTGGTCGTCGCCGTCACCTTCGTGGCTCCGCGGACCTGGCTGCGCGCGCCCGGCTTCGCGTTGTTGTTCGCGGCCGTCGTCGTGGGCGGTGGCGCCGGCGCGCTCGTCCGGCTGGCGGCCATCAACATCGACGCGGTCCTCGGGCTTCTCCTGCTGCTGCAGCTGAACGACGGTTTCGGCCTGATTGTCGGGCGGCGCTGGGGACGTCATCACCCGTTCCCGTGCATCAGCCCCAACAAGTCGCTGGAAGGATATGCGGCCGGCGCGCTGATATCGGCGGTGGGCGTGCTGCTGCTCTATACCGTGATTCCGGTGCTCGACACGGAATCGTGGCACGCGGGCGCCTGGGTGCTGGCCTCGGTGGTGATTGCCGGCAATGCCGGAGACCTCGTCTTCTCGATGCTCAAGCGGCGGCTCGGCCTGAAGGACTTCGGTACCCTGCTGCCCGGCCATGGCGGTGTCCTCGATCGTTTCGACAACGTGCTGGTGACCGCGCCGATGTGGGCGCTGCTGTGGCTCGTGCTGGGGGGCGTGTGAGCGGACGGCCGCGTTGGTCCATGCTCGCGCCGTTCCCGTACTTCTTCGCCTCGTTCGTCTCGGTCAGCCTCCAGAGCGTGATTCCGCAGCACCACCTGTCCGGCCGTCCGGCGGATGAACGGGCGCTGCTGCTCGCTGCCTGCCTGCTGGCCGGTGCGGTCGGCAGTCTGACCGGTGTCCGGAGTTCACGCCGTCTGGCCAATGTGAGGTGGACGGTTCCGCAATGGCGAGCGGGGGTCGTGGGCCTTGGGTTCGTGCTGGCTGCCGCGTTCAGTGGCATCCTGCTCATCGCGACGGCCGCTGCGTATGTCGCCTGTTTTTTCGCGGCCAGCGCGGCCTCGCAGTTCCTGTTCGACGCGCTCGACCGGCGCCTCGTCGCCGGAGCGGGAGAGCACCTCCCGGCCCATGTCAGACTGGCTGCCGCCAGCCAACTCCTGGCCTTTGTCGTGGGTCCGCTCTGGTTCGGCACGATGGCCGCCGCGACCGTCGCTCACGTGGTGCTGGTTGTCGGCTTCGTCGTGTTGCTCGTCTCGCTGGCGTGGCAGGTGGCGGTGTCCGACCCGATGCGGGTGCCAGCGGGGGCTGGCGAACGTGGCAATCAGGGTACGGATGCTGGCTGGCTGGAAGAAGCGCCGTATGACGCCGGCGAGCGGCTCTTCTTCGCGTTCACGCTGCTCACGCACGCCGCGGTGTTTGTCTTCGTGTCGAGCTTTCTCTATGTCGCGCAGGACTACTACGGCCGCGGCGACGCCGCGCGGGTGACGGGCGTGGTGCTCGGCGTGAGCAATCTGGTGGCGGCGGCGACAGTCATGGTCTTCAGGGGCACCGCCGGTGCCGAAGACGCGGGCGCTGGCTGGGACGCCAGCCGACTTGCCCGCACGACGCTGGTGCTGCTGGTGTGCCTCGGGCTCGTGGCCTGGGCACCTGGCGCGAATGTCTGGTGGCTCGCGGCGTGCGCGTTGCCGACGGGCGCCTGTTATGGATTGTTCCTGGTCCGGGCGCGCGCGTTTGCGAGCCGCCGCAGCACACTCCCGGGCCGCTCGGCGTTTCTCTCTCGCTTCAACAACCTGACCAACGCCGCGGCGCTGACAGGGTTTGGCCTCATGTTCCTGCTTGCGATGGTTGCGCCACGAGGCAGCGACGGTTTCGTGGCAGCGGCGCTGGCGACCAGCGGCACGTTGCTGGTGTGCGCGCTGGCGGCCGCGGGAGCGGCGGCCGGCCGGCTGGCGTTCGTCCGAGGGCTTCAGCCGTCGCGTGGACGTGTCTGACACGCGACGCCGAGACGGGCCGCCGTGCGCTCGAGCGGCTGTGACGTACCCCTGCTACGGGAGCCGCCGGACAATGCGGTACCGTAGTGGGCACCATGTCCCTTCCCATTGCCGGCACTGACATCCTGGCCGCCGCCGAACGGCTGCGCGGCGTGGCGCATCGTACGCCTGTCCTCACCTCGCGCACCGCCAACGAACGCACCGGCGCGCAATTGTTCTTCAAGTGCGAAAACCTGCAGCGTATGGGCGCCTTCAAGTTTCGCGGTGCCTACAACAC
>CAZZGM010000216.1:0-5934 GCA_964653955.1 uncultured Bifidobacteriaceae bacterium
GTGCTGGACGGGAGGGTCGAAACGTCCAGCCACGGCGCCACCATTGTCGTCGAGCGTCACTACGCCGCGACTGCGCGCCATGGCCGCGTGCACGTCGGCGACATCTTCCGTACGCTCAAGGACCATCGCGATGCGTGGGCAACGCTGAACGGGGGATCCGCGGGACGAGGACTGTCGACAGTCGCGTTACCTGAGGGCGTGTGGTTTCTGGATCTCGAAACCACGGGGCTCGCGGGCGGCGCCGGGACACAGGCGTTCCTCGTGGGCTGCGCGCACCTGTCGGACGATGGGATTACGGTGCGGCAGTTCATGCTGCCCGGCTACGAACACGAGCGGGCGCTGCTGGCCGAGGTGGCGGCCTGGGCGCAGGAACGCGGCGCGCTGGTCACCTACAACGGCAAGTCGTTCGACGTGCCGCTCATCGAAACGCGCTTCCTCTTCCATCGCGTGCCGTTCCCATTCGAGGACGTGCCGCACACCGACATGCTGCACCCGGCGCGTTGTCTCTGGAAGGTACGGGGAACACCGGATGGCGCCGGCGAGAGCAGCTGCGCGCTGGGCACACTCGAGCGTGTGTTGGGCGGCGTGCATCGCGTCGGTGACGTGCCGGGCTTCGAAATTCCGTCACGTTATTTCCAGTTCGTGCGCGACGGCGACGCGCGGCCGATCGAGGCCGTGCTGGAGCACAACCGCCTGGACCTCGTCTCGCTGGCGCTGGTACTGGCCCGCGCGCTGGAACTCATCGAACGCGGCCCGGCCTCGTCGCGCGATCCGTACGAGTGCCTGGGCCTGGCCCGCATCTACGATCGCGCGGGCCGCGTGGACGACGCGGACGCGGCATACGTGTCCGCCATCGAGCGGCTGGAGCAGGTGGGACGCGACCCCGAAACGTGCGGCGACGCGCTGCGCCGGCTCGCGTACTGCCGCCGCCGCGCCGGGCGTGTCCGTGAGGCCGCGCAGGCCTGGCAGCGGCTGGCCGATCTGCCGCGATGCCCGGCGGCCCATCGTCTCGAAGCACGTGAGGCGCTGGCCATTTTCCACGAGCATCGCGTCCGCGATCTCGGTACGGCCCGCACCCACGCCGAGCAATTGTTGCGTGAGGCGGGAGAGGGCCGCCGGCGCGAGGCCGCGGCCCATCGTCTTCAGCGCATCGAGCGGAAGCTGGGCCAGGACGCGCTCTGGTAGCCTCGCCTCGTCCTGCAGGCGATTTATAGGAGATGTCGCATAACGCTGTTTTATGCGCCAATTCTAATATTTACAATTTATCGTAATTGGCGCATACTTCGGGGCAGGAAAGCACCATGGTCGACCTTGCCCGTACGCCCAGGCAGACCGGCGCTCATATTCGCCGACACCGCAAACGGCTCGGCCTGAGCCAGAGTGCGCTGGGCGAGCGAGCCGGCCTGCGGCAGGAAACCATCTCGCTCATTGAAACCGGTAATCCGGCCACCCGGCTGGACACCATCCTTGCCGTCCTGGCCGCGCTCGATCTTGAGTTTCAGATCACCAGGCGCAGCCGTCATCACCCCGGCGAAGATCTGCCCGAATAATGGCCAGGAGCCGACGACATCCACCCCTGCGGGTGTATCAGAACAACCGGTTGGTCGGGCATCTCCTCAAGGAGCCGAGCGGAGCCATCGAGTTCCGCTATGACGAGGCGTGGCTGAGCCGGGAAACGGCGTTCCCCGTTTCGCTGTCGCTGCCGTTACGCGAGGACGCATGGCGTGGTCAGCCTGTTGCCGCGGTGTTTGAAAATCTGCTGCCAGACTCAGACACGCTGCGGAAGCGCGTGGCCGACAAAGTGGGCGCGGCCGGTTACGATGCCTACAGCCTGTTGGCGGCCATCGGCAGGGACTGCGTCGGTGCGCTGCAGTTCATTGCGGGTGATACCGAGGTGCCGGGCGACAGTACGGCCATATCAGGAGATCCGATCGACGAGGAGGCCATCGAGCAGCTCCTCGAAAATCTGGTGCAGGCGCCGCTCGGTCTTTCCCGGGACGAAGATTTCAGAATCTCGATTGCCGGCGCACAGGAAAAGACCGCCCTGCTTCGAGCCGGCAACCAGTGGCTCAAGCCCGGCGGGACGACGCCAACCACTCATATTTTCAAGACGCCAATCGGCCAGCTTCCCAATGGCATCGATCTGTCGAACAGCGTCGAAAACGAGTTCTATTGCCTGCGTCTGATTGCGCATCTCGGCCTGCCAGTCACTCGTGCGGAGATCCTCACGTTTGGCCGGGCCAAAGCCCTGGTCGTTGAACGATTCGACAGGACCTGGAGCAATGGCCACCTGCTCCGTCGTCCGCAGGAAGACTGCTGCCAGGCACTATCGGTACCACCTGCGCGCAAATATCAAAGCGACGGCGGTCCCGGCATGGTGGACATCGCGAACCTGCTCAAGGGCAGTGACACGCCCGCCGACGATCTCCGGACGCTGTTCCAGGCGCAACTCGTGTTCTGGTTGATTGGCGCGACAGACGGACACGCCAAGAACTTCAGCGTGTTTCTGCACCAGCGAGGCGGCTACACCCTTACGCCGCTTTACGACGTCCTGACCGCTCAGCCGAGTTTCGATGCACGCCAGATCGGGCGCCGGCAGATGAAGCTGGCCATGTCGGTGGGTGACAACCGGCACTATCGCATCGACGAAATCGTGCCCAGGCACTTTGTCCAGACGGGAGCGTGTGCGAGTGTGTCCAAATCGCTCGTCCGCACGGCCATCGAGGATGTAGCCGCGCGCATGAACGGCGCGATTGCGGCACTGGAAAAAGAACTCCCCGCCGGCTTCCCGCAGGAGCTGCACGAATCCATCAAGGCGGGAATCCAGGGACGGCTGCGGATGCTGGAGACTGGCCCTGACAGCCAGTCTCCCTGAGTGCAGGATCGCGCGCGGGGCGCGACCCCTTCGGATTGAGATGTGCTGCGAGTGTGTCCACCGAGGGGCGGACGCTCGGCGCCGGATCAGTTGACCCGGGCGGTCTTCTTGGCCTTGGCTTCCTTGGCCGCCTTGGCCGCGGCCTTGCGCGCCTCGACGGTCTGGGCGCCAAACTTCTTGGTAAACCGGTCCACGCGGCCCTCGGTGTCGATCAGCTTCTGCCGGCCCGTGAAGAATGGGTGGCAGTTGTTGCAGATCTCGAGGTGCAGATCCTTCTTGGTGCAGCGGGTCGTCCACGTGGCGCCGCACGCGCAGTGGACCTCGACCTCGTGGTACTCGGGGTGAATGCCTGCCTTCATGACCTGGTCCCTTCGTGCCGGATCCGGGACGTCTGGCCCGGGATATCCGGGTTGTCCACTTTCCGGCGGCTGACGAAACACCTCAGTATATCAGCTTGGGCCCTGGCAGCGGTCTGGTCCGTGGTCCGGCCGGCGGCCCTGACGGTGGAGCTTGACGGCCCTCGCCACCCAGGCCAGGCCAATCCAGGCCACGGCCAGGCCCAGCGGCCACGCCACCAACCTCGGCAGTAATATCGCGACCACCGCCAGTACCAGGGCCAGGGAGGCGCCCCACAGCAGGGTAATGGCCTCCGCCGGTCCGACCTCGCGCCGAGCCGTCAGGGCCGCGCCAAACGTGTTGCCCAGGCGCAGAGCACCGGCCGCCGCCCGGGATGTACTGCCGCCCGAGCCACGCCGCCGCGTGCGGCGCCTGGCCGGACTGGCCGGCGCCACCCGGCGGCGGTTCAGGACGATTTCGGTGGCGTTGGCGAGATCGGCCTGGTACATCGCGTCCATCTCGGCGCCGAAGCCGGCGTCTTCCACGGCCACGTCGAGTTCCCAGTTGCCCAGCCAGCTCTGGACGTTGAGGTTGGTGGAGCCGACCCGCGCCCAGCGTCCGTCGGCCACGGCCGTCTTGGCGTGCATCATCGGGCCGTTCCACTCGAACACGCGCACGCCTCCTTCGAGCAGCGCTCGATAACCGGAGCGCGTCAGGCGTTGGACGAGGGCCAGGTCCGAGCCGCTGCCGGGTACCAGCAGCCGCACGTCCACGCCGTCGTGAGCCGCGCCCAGCAGTGCCTCCACGTAGGACGGCATGCCCACGAAGTACGCGTCGGTTACCCACAGCGTCCGTTGCGCCACGGCGGCCACCAGCTGATCGAGGCGCAACATGCTGCCCGTGGCCGGCACGGAAGGAATGACACGCAACGGTACCGTGCCCGCGGTGGACAGCATGGCCTGCGACGGCATCTCCCCCGGCGGCAGCGGTTCGCCGGTTGCCGCCCAGGCTTCGGCAAACGCGGCTTCGACGTCGGCGACGGCGGGCCCGACGATACCAATGCCCGTGTCGCGCCAGGGATCGAGACCGTTGTCGGGATCACCGACCCACTGGTCGCCAATGCACAGACCCGTGACGAACGCGGTGTGCCCATCGACTCCCAGCATCTTGCGGTGATCACGCGCCAGCCACTCGATGGGCGAGTCGAGGTGGGGCGGATTGAACAGGCGCACTTCGATGCCCGCTTCGCGCAGTGCCCGCCAGTAGCGGCGCGAGGTCTTGCCGAAGCTGCCAAGCCAGTCGCAGAGCACGCGGACACGTACCCCTGCACGCGCGCGTTCCATCAGGGCATCCGCAAACATCCAGCCGGTGCGATCGCTTCGGATGATGTAGCTCTCGAGGTGAATCCACTTCCGTGCGCCGGCAATGGCGTCGAGCCAGGCCGGGTAGTTCTCGCGGGCATCCTTCATCAGCCGGACACGGTTGCCCGGCACGAGCGGCGCGCCGGCGGCACGCGAGAACGCCTGATTGGCCAGGATCCGCAGGGAAGATGGCACGTTCGCGATTCTACAGGCTGGAGGCGCAACGTGACCGGCTGTCGTCGCGTGCCCGTTACCTCGCGTCGCTACACTCGCTGCCGTAAGGAGCCATTGTGACCGACGCCATTCGTTTCCACGATCGCCTGCTGCGCCAGCTGTCCCGCCGGCAACTGCTGAACCTGGCCTGGAAGCTGGGCTTGTCGGCCGTTGCCATGCCGCTGGCGCCCGCGCGCCTGTGGGCGCAGCCTGTCTTTCGGGATTATCCGTTCCCGCTTGGCGTTGCGTCGGGTGAACCCGCACCGGACGGTGTCGTGCTGTGGACGCGCCTGGCGCCCCATCCGCTCGAAGGCGGCGGCATGCCGGCGGTGGCCGTGGAAGTGGGCTGGGAGCTGGCCGCGGACCCGGCCTTCAGGACCATCGTCCAGAAGGGAACCGAAGTGGCACGGCCGGAACTCGGACACAGCGTGCACGTGGAACCGCGTGGTCTCGAACCTGGCCGCGACTACTGGTATCGCTTCCACTGCGGCCGCGAGGTGAGCCTGGTCGGCCGCACGCGTACGGCACCCGCGGCTGGCGCGGCCGTCGATCAGTTGCGCTTTGCCGTGTGCGGTTGCAACCACTACGAGGCCGGTTATTTCACCGCGTACGGCCATATCGCGTCGCAGGCCTTCGATTTCGTGTTCCACACCGGCGACTACATTTACGAGGATCGTGCCGACGGTGGCAAGACGCCGGCGCGTGTGCGCCAGCATCATGGCGACGAGATCATGACGCTGGTCGACTACCGGAACCGCTACGCGCAGTACAAGCTGGACGCGAACCTGCGTGCGGCGCACCTGTCGGCGCCGTTCATCGTGTCGTGGGACGACCACGAGGTGGACAACGACTACGCCGGTGCCATGGACGAACGGGACGCGCCGCCCGAGGTGTTCCTGTTTCGCCGCGCCGCGGCCTATCAGGCGTATTACGAGCACATGCCGCTGCGGCAGTCGGCCATCCCGCGCGGGCCCGACATGCGCCTGTACCGCCGGCTCACATTCGGGTCGCTTCTCGATCTGCGTGTTCTCGATACGCGGCAATACCGATCGAACCAGGCGTGTGGTGGCAGTGTGTCCGCGGGCTGTCCCGAACTGATGGACTCGTCGCGGACCATGCTCGGGGTCGAGCAGGAGCAGTGGCTGTTCG